>NZ_JASDDD010000070.1:0-15662 GCF_030407555.1 Curtobacterium sp. APC 4022 | reverse complement strand
CTGTCAGGGGAGTTCGGCCCCGGGTGGGGCGCCGGCTGCGCGCTCGTGGTCGAGCGCATGTTGCAGAATGATAACAGCGGCGGCCTGGTCGATCACGGCCCGGGACTTCTTGGTGTTCTTCCCCGCCTGGTGCAGCCCGCGCTGCGCGGTGACCGTCGACAGCCGTTCGTCGACGAGCCGGACCGGACGGTGCGCCGCGATCCGGGCGGCGAAGTCCCGCGCGTCCGTGGTCGACGCGGTGTCGCCGCCCGACATCGACAGCGGCAGTCCGACGACGACCTCGAGGACGTCGTACTCGTCCGCGATCGCCAGGATCCGGCGGACGTCGGCGGAGTCGTCGCGACGGACGGTCTCGACCGGGGTCGCGAGGAGTCCGTCTCGGTCACACACGGCGACCCCGATCCGGGCACGGCCGACGTCGATGCCGAGCCGGCGCCCGGAACGGATCGTCACCGTCAGGCCGCGATGCGGTCGGACACGGCGCGGAGGGCCGCCGGCAGCGCCGACGTGTCGGTGCCACCGCCCTGCGCGAGGTCCGGCTTGCCACCGCCACCGCCGCCGAGGACACCGGCTGCCTCCTTGGCGAGCGGACCCGCCTGGACGCCGGCGGCGCGGGCTGCGTCGTTCGTCGCGACGATCACGACCGGCTTGCCGCCGACGACGGCACCGAGCACGACCACGGCCGCGTCCGAGCCGAGCTGGCCACGGACGCCGGTGGCGAGGGCGCGCAGGTCGTCGCCCGAGGAGAGCCCGTCGACGACCTGGGCGACCAGCGCGACGGCACCGACACGCTCGGCGGTCCGGGCGATCGCCGGCACGCGCTGCTGCAGGTTCGCCGACTCGAACTCGGCGATCCGCTTCTGGGCCGTCTTCAGGTCCTCGAGCAGCGACTGCACACGGCCCGGGAGGTCGTCACGCGGTGCCTTGAGCGCGCTCGAGAGCTGCGACACGATGGTCCGCTCGACCGCGAGCTCGCGGAAGCCCTCGAGCCCGACGAGGGCCTCGACGCGTCGGTTGGTCGACCCGACGCTGGACTCGCCCACCAGGTTGACGAGGCCGACCTGGGCGCTGGAGGCCACGTGGATGCCACCGCAGAGCTCACGGGACCACGGGCCGCCGATGTCGACCATGCGGACCTCGGAGCCGTACTTCTCGCCGAACAGCGCCTGGGCACCGAGCGCCTTGGCGTCGTCGATCGGCAGGATGCGGGTCGAGACCTCGAGGTCGGAGCGGATCGCGGTGTTCACGACCTCCTCGATCTCGGTGCGGGTCTCGAGCGACACCGGCTGGCTCCAGGAGAAGTCCAGGCGCATGTAGCCGGCCTTGTTGTACGAGCCGGCCTGCAGTGCCTCCGGGCCGAGGACGTCACGGAGCGCCGCGTTCACCAGGTGCGTGGCCGAGTGAGCCTGGGTCGCACCGCGGCGGTACTCGGCGTCCACCAGGGTGGTAGCCGGGTCACCGACGCCGACCTCGCCCGAACGGACCTGGACGGTGTGGCTCCAGAGGCCGGAGACCGGGCGCTGCACGTCGAGCACCTCGAGGTCGAAGCCGTTGCCGACGATCGAGCCCTGGTCGGCGTCCTGGCCACCGGACTCGGCGTACAGCGACGTCTCGCTGAGGATGACCTCGGCGATGTCGCCCGCGACCGCGCGGTCCACGCTCCGGCCGTCGACGATGAGACCGAGGATCCGGCTCTCGGCCTGCAGCCTGTCGTAGCCGAGGAAGACGGTCTCCCCCGCGGCACGGAACGCGCTGTAGACGCTGAGGTCGGCGAGGGCGGTCTTCTTGCTCTTGGCGTCGGCCTTGGCGCGCGAGCGCTGCTCCGACATGAGGGTCTCGAACGCGGAACGGTCGACGTGCACGCCGGCCTCTTCCGCCATCTCCATCGTCAGGTCGATCGGGAACCCGAAGGTGTCGTGCAGCAGGAACGCGGTGTCCCCGCCGATCGACGGTCGTCCGTCCTGCTTGGCGCGGTCGACGGCGACGTCCAGGATCGTCGTGCCCTGCGCGAGCGTGCGGAGGAAGGTCTCCTCTTCGGCGTAGGCGATGCGGGCGATCCGGTCGTACTGCTCACCGACCTCGGGGTAGGCGGCCTGCATGGCGTCACGCGACGCCGGGAACAGCCGGGGGAAGGTCGCGCCCTCGACCCCGAGCAGCCGCATCGCGCGCACCGTGCGGCGGAGCAGCCGGCGGAGGATGTAGCCGCGGCCCTCGTTCGACGGCGAGACGCCGTCGGTGATGAGCATGAGCGCCGAGCGGACGTGGTCGGCGATGACCCGCATCCGGACGTCGTCCTCGTGGTCGGCGCCGTAGCGTCGGCCGGACACCGCGGCGGCCTCGTCGAGGACCGGGCGCACCTGGTCGATCTCGTACATGTTGTCGACGCCCTGCTTGATGAAGGCGACGCGCTCGAGCCCCATGCCGGTGTCGATGTTCTTGTTCGGCAGCTCGCCGGTGATCTCGAAGTCGTACTTCGACCGCACGTCGGCGATCTGGTACTGCATGAAGACCAGGTTCCAGATCTCGACGTAGCGGTCGTCGTCGGTGGCCGGGCCACCGTCGATGCCGTACTCCGGGCCGCGGTCGAAGAAGATCTCCGAGCAGGGGCCGGCCGGACCGGGCTGCCCGGTCGACCAGTAGTTGGTGTCCTTGCCGAGGCGCTGGATCCGGTCGTCCGGCAGCGTCGAGTGCCGCTTCCAGAACTCGATCGCCTCGTCGTCCTCTTCGTAGACGGTGACCCACAGGTCGTCGGCCGAGAACCCGAGCCCACCGTCGGACTCCGGGTTCGTCAGGAACTCCCAGGCGTACTGGATCGCCTGCTCCTTGAAGTAGTCCCCGAACGAGAAGTTGCCGTTCATCTGGAAGAACGTGCCGTGCCGCGGGGTCTTGCCGACCTCTTCGATGTCGTTGGTGCGGATGCACTTCTGGACGCTCGTCGCGCGCGGGTACGGCGCCGGGATGAGCCCGGTCAGGTACGGGATGAACGGCACCATGCCGGCCACCGTGAACAGCAGCGACGGGTCGTCCGAGACGAGCGACGCGGACGGGACGACGGTGTGGCCGCGGTCACCGAAGAACTGGAGCCAACGACGGCGGATCTCTGCGGTCTGCATGGTGCTTCCTGTAGGGCGTGTGGCGGGGACGGGAGGCTCGGGGTGGGTCAGGTGGGCGTGTGGCCGTTCGGGCGCAGCTCGGCTTCACGCGAGCGGTACCCCTCGGCCACGGCGCCCGTGAAGGCCTTCGCCCGGGCGTCGACCTGGGCGAGGAGGTGTGCGGCGGACGGCGTCCGGCTGACGCGCTGTGCCGCGACGAACCCGATGACCACGCCGACGGCGACGAAGAACAGCTGCTTCACGATGCCTCCCTCTCGCGTGCGCCGGAGCGCACGTCGGACAAGCGTATCGCGGGGACGCAGAACGGCGGGCCGCCCTCCGAGGAGGACGACCCGCCGTTCACACAGGTGCTGGGATCAGCGTGCTGCGTAGTACTCGACGACGAGCTGCACTTCACAGGTCACGGGGACCTCGGCGCGCTTCGGACGACGCACCAGGCGGGCCTGGAGCTTGTCGATCTCGACCTCGAGGTAGCCCGGGACCTTCGGGAGGACTTCCTGGTGGCCACCGGCAGCGGCGACCTGGAAGGGCTCGAGCGACTCGGAGCGCTGCTTGACGTGGATCAGCTGGCCCTCCTTGACGCGGAAGGAGGGGCGGTCGACGAGCTTGCCGTCGACCAGGATGTGACGGTGCACGATCAGCTGGCGGGCCTGCGAGGTGGTGCGGGCGAAGCCGGCACGGAGCACGAGGGCGTCCAGACGCGTCTCGAGGGTCTCGACGAGGTTCTCACCGGTCAGACCGGCGGCCTTGCGGGACTCTTCGAAGACGATGCGGAGCTGCTTCTCGCGGATGCCGTACTGGGCGCGCAGACGCTGCTTCTCACGGAGACGGACGGCGTAGTCGCTGTCCTGACGACGGCGCGTACGGCCGTGCTCACCGGGCCCGTAGGGGCGCTTCTCGAGGTAACGGGCCGCCTTCGGCGTCAGCGGGATGCCGAGCGCGCGAGACAGGCGGGTCTTGCTGCGGGTGCGTGACTTGGTAGACACAGGGTCCTTTTCTCTGTACTGAACTGAAGTTGTCACGGGTCTCGGAGCGCGCACGCACCGACGGAACCCGTGACGGGATCCAGAGGGATGAGCCTGTGGGATCGGGCGGCTACAGCCCGAACCTCTGCCCCCGTGACGGTCAGGTCCGTTCAGGACGAGTCCGACACTGTGTCCTCGACGCAGCCGCACGCGAGGACCAGGACGTAGGCCCGTCAACGATAGCAGCATCCGGTCCCGCCGTGGGGACCAGACCGACCGCGCGTCGCGGGCCCGGTCAGTCGCCGCGGATGATCCCGCGCAGTCGGTCGAGCCGCGGCCCGATCTCGCGCTCGAAGCCGTTGGCGGTCGGCGTGTAGTACTCGGTGCCGTCCAGGGCGTCGGGCAGGTACTGCTGGGTCGCGACCCCGTGTTCGGCGTCGTGCGAGTAGACGTACCCCTTGCCGTGCCCGAGCCGTTTCGCCCCGGCGTAGTGCGCGTCCCGGAGGTGGTTCGGCACGACCCCCATCCGCCCGGCCTTGACGTCGGCCACGGCCTGGTTCACGCCGTTGTACGCCGCGTTCGACTTCGGCGCGGTCGCCAGGTAGACCACGGCCTCGGCGAGCGGGATCCGACCCTCGGGCATGCCGATGAGCTGGACGGCCTGCGCGGCGGCGACGGCGATCGGCAGCGCCTGCGGGTCCGCCATGCCGATGTCCTCGGACGCCGAGATGATGATCCGCCGGGCGATGAACCGGGGGTCCTCGCCGGCCTCGATCATCCGCGCCAGGTAGTGCAGCGCCGCGTCGACGTCGCTCCCCCGGACCGACTTGATGAACGCGCTGATGACGTCGTAGTGCTCGTCGCCCTGCCGGTCGTAGCGGAGCAGCGCCCGGTCGACTGCGGCGGCGACGGTGTCGGCGTCGACGACCGGGACCGTACCGGACTCGCGCTCGTCGTCGTCCTGCGCCGCCACGGCGGACGCGGCCGCGGCCTCCAGCGCCGTCAACGCACGTCGGGCGTCCCCGGACGCCAGGCGGATGATCGCGGCCCGTGCTTCGTCGCCGAGCACGACCGACCCCCGGAGGCCCCGGGCGTCCTCGACCGCGCGGTCGACGAGCATGCCGAGGTCGGCGTCCGTCAGGGGCTTGAGCGTGAGCAGCAGGGAGCGCGAGAGCAACGGCGAGATGACCGAGAAGGACGGGTTCTCGGTGGTCGCCGCGATGAGGATCACCCAGCCGTTCTCGACCCCGGGCAAGAGGGCGTCCTGCTGCGCCTTGCTGAAGCGGTGGATCTCGTCGAGGAACAGGACCGTCGTCGCGCCGTAGAGGTCCCGGTGCGTCAGGGCCTTCTCCATGACCTCGCGCACGTCCTTGACGCCGGCGGTGACCGCGGACAGCTCGACGAACTCACGGCCGGACTGCCGGGCGATCGCCTGCGCCAGGGTGGTCTTGCCGGTGCCGGGCGGCCCCCAGAGGATCACCGAGACGCCGCCGGGGCTCTCGCGCGAACCGGTCGCCAGCTGGACCAGCGGCGATCCCCGGCCGAGCAGGTGCTGCTGACCGGCGACCTCTTCGAGGCTGGTGGGACGCATCCGCACGGCGAGGGGCACGGACCCCTGCGACAGGCCGGTCCGGCCGCCCGTCGTGGGCGCGTTCATCCCAGACCGGTCAGTTGCCATGCCTCGATCGTACGGGCCGACACCGACTTCTCCGGCGTCCGGGCCGGCACCGCCGGGCCCGCGGTGGGTGAACCGGTACGCTCGTCGGACACCGCGACGAGAGGTCAGAAGAGCACCGTGGCACCGAAGAACCAGAGCCGTGAAGCCCGCGAGCGACTCCGTCTCTACCAGGCCAGGCAGGGCCTCCACGAGCGTCAGCGTCGACGTCGGGTCCGGGACAACGTCATCGGTGCCGGGGCGCTGGTGCTCGTCGCCGCACTCGCCACCGGCTCGCAGCTCGTGCACGCCTCGACGCAGGGCGCCGACAGTGCGTCGGCCAGCGCGACCTCGACCGCCGCCCCCACACCGTCGGCCAGCGCGACCGCCGGCAACACCGGGGACGTGCCGAGCAAGGGCATCGCGAAGGGCGCGACCTGGACCGGCACACTGACGTTGAACAAGGACATCCGACTGGGCATCGAGCTCGACGGCGCGAAGGCCCCGCAGGCCACCAGCGTCGAGATCGACCTGATCCGCAAGCAGTTCTACGAGGGCACGAAGTGCCACCGCCTGGCCGACAGCACCGGCTTCCACTTCCTGCAGTGCGGCTCGGCGAACGGCGACGGCACGGGTGACGCCGGCTTCCAGTACGGCCCGCTCGAGAACGTGCCGAGCGACGGCACCTACGCGAAGGGCACGATCGCCATCGCCCGCGGCGCGACCCCGTCGTCACAGACGACGCAGTTCTTCATCGTCACCGACGACACCACGCTCGACCCGTCCACCGGCGGCTACACCGTCGTCGGCAAGGTGACCAGCGGGCTGTCGAAACTGGTGTCGAAGGTGACGTCGAAGGGCATCGCCGACGCCGGCTCCGACGGCTCCGGCGAGCCGAAGGTGGCCACCGAGATCACCGGCGCGACCATCGCGCAGCAGAAGTAGTCCACAGCGAAAACGCACACGCCCGTCGCACGGCGCGGCGGTGCAATAGGCTGACGACCTGACCGTGCCGACGGTGACGTCGGTGATGCACGACCACGATCGAGGCGAGACCTGTGGCATCTGACGAAGCAACGACCTGGGGCCGGGTAGACGAGAACGGGACGGTCTACGTCCGGTACGAGGACTCCGAGCGGGTCGTGGGCGAGTACCCCGACGCCTCCGCTGAAGAGGCGCTGGCCTACTTCGCCCGCAAGTACGCCGACCTCGAAGGCCAGGTGAAGATCGCGGAGCAGCGCGTCAAGGGCGGCGCGTCCGCGAACGACGTCGCCCGGACCGTCGAGCACCTGCGCAGCCTGGTCGCCGAAGCCCGTGTCGTCGGCGACGTCAAGTCGCTCGAGGACCGCATCGGCGCCCTCACCGACCAGGTGGGCTCGCTCACGAAGGAGCAGGCCGCGCAGGCGCAGGCTGCCCTGACCGAGGCGCTCGCCTACCGCACCGCCCTGGTGGAAGAGGCCGAGGCACTCGCCGCGGTCGACCCCGCCCGCGCGCAGTGGAAGCAGGTGACCGCGCAGCTCGACGACGTGTTCGCCCGCTGGCAGCAGCACCAGCACGACGGCCCGCGCATCCCGAAGAACGACGCGAACGACCTCTGGAAGCGGTTCCGCACCGCCCGCTCGACGGTCGACCAGCACCGCCGCGCGTTCTACTCCGAGCTCGACTCGCAGCACCGTGACGCCCGTGCCCGCAAGCAGGAACTCGTGCAGCAGGCCGAGGCGCTCGCTCCCCGCGGGTCCGACGCCATCCCGGCCTACCGAGAGCTGCTGGACGACTGGAAGAACGCCGGTCGGGCAGGCAAGCGCCACGACGACGCGCTCTGGGCACGCTTCAAGGCCGCCGGTGACGTCCTCTTCGAGCAGCGCCACGCCGAGAACACGGCCGAGAACGAGGAGTACTCGGGCAACCTCGAGGCGAAGCTCGCGCTGCTGACCGAGGCCGAGCCGATCCTGCAGATCCAGGACCGGGTCGCCGCGCGCAAGGCCCTCACCGACGTCCAGCGCCGCTGGGACGAGATCGGCCGGGTCCCCCGCGCCGACGTCCGTCGCGTCGAGGACCGCATCCGTGCCGTCGAGGACCACGTGCGCAGCCTCGAGGACACCCACTGGAAGCAGTCCGACCCGGAGCGCAAGGCCCGTCAGACGGGTCTGGCCAGCCAGCTCGAGGACGCGATCGCCAAGCTGCAGTCCGAGCTCGCCGACGCGCAGGCGACCGGTGACGCCCGTAAGATCAAGGACGCGCAGGAAGCGCTCGACGCCCGCAAGATCTGGCTCGACGCCCTCGGCGGCTGATCCACGGCACCACACACGAACACCCCGCGACTGATCAGGTCGCGGGGCGTTCGTGTGTGTGCGTTCCGGTCGTCGGACGTCAGGTCGTGACGGGCATGCCGAGGAGCAGCCGGATGTCCAGGTCGTCCTGCCGCATCTGCGCCGCGAGTTCGTCCATCCCGCCGAAGGCCACCATGCCCCGGACGTAGGCCACGAACAGCACCGAGATCGTCTCGTCGTACAGGTCGATGTCGACGTCGAGCAGGTGCGCCTCGATCTGCTTCGCGGGGACGCCCTCGAAGGTCGGGTTGTTGCCGACCGAGACCGCGGCCGGGTAGGTCACGCCGTCGTGCAGCACCCGGGCCGCGTAGACGCCGTCGGCCGGGACGAAGCCCTCGCACGCCGGCGCGAGGTTCGCCGTCGGGTACCCCATCGCCCGGCCGCGCTGGTTGCCGTGCACCACGACGCTCCGCACGGCGTGCTCACGGCCCAGCAGACGAGCGGCTTCGGCCACCCGTCCGACGGACAGGAGCTCTCGGATCCACGTGGAGGACACACGTCGCTCCCCCGCGGGTCGGACGTCGTCGACCAGTTCCACGTCGTCGATGAGCTCGACCTGGAAACCGTGCCGTTCCCCGAGCTGCCGGAGCAGGGTGACGTCACCGGAACCGCGGGCCCCGAACCGGAAGTCGCTGCCGACGAAGACGAGCTCTGCGTGCAGGGCGTCGACGAGGATCTCGGACACGAACGCCTCGGCCGGCTTCGCCTGCAGCGCGGAGTCGAACCGGAGCAGCAGGGTGGTGTCCACACCGACCGCGTCGAGGAGCTCCCGGCGCTGTGCCGTGCTCGTCAGCGCCGGCGGCACCCGTCCGGGGTCGATGACGTTCAGCGGGTGCTGGTCGAACGTGACGACCGTCGAGACGAGCCCACGCGCCCGTGCGGCGTCCTCAAGGTGGGCGATGACGGCTCGGTGCCCGACGTGGACACCGTCGAACTTGCCGATCGTGACCGCGCTCGGCCCGAAGTCGTCGGGGACGTCGGCGACGTCGTCGTAGAAGTGCATGTGCGAGCCCTCCGTCGTCACGCTGCCGGGGCTCCGGACGCTGCGGTGCGGTGGTGCTTGCGGAGCCACCACAGTCCGGCGATCGGGAGCACGAGCGGGGCGAAGGCGTAGCCCAGGCCGTAGTAGGACCAGATCGTGTCGTCGGGGAACAGCTGCCGGTCGAGCAGCGAGAGCGTCCCGATCACGAGCACGCCCGTCATCTCGAAGACGATCGTCACGCAGGCGACCCGGTACCAGAACCGCCCGGGTGCGATGAGGGCGACCATGGCGACGATGTACACGACGGCGGCGATCGCGCTCAGGGTGTACGCGAACGGTGCGAACGAGAACTTCTCGGCGATCTGGACGATGCTGCGCCCGGTGGCGGCCAGGGCGAGGATGCCGTAGACCGCGATCAGGACCCGTCCGACACCGCTGGCCAGGGACGACGTCCGACGACTCCGAGCCGGCCGGTCGGTACCTGCGGAGGACTTGATCACCATTGCACCGATCCTACCGATCGTCGCAGGGTCCCGGGCACGGGGCGCGGGCGGCGGACGACCGCGCCGGACGCCCACAGCGGACGTGCCAGGGCCGCGACTGGACCGGGACCGGGACCGGGACCGGGACCGGACGGGACCGTCAGTTGAGCGCGAACCAGATCTGGTACATCCGGTAGACCATCACCGCGGCGGTGAACGCCCCGGCACCGAGCACGACCGTGCTCCAGCGGGTGCGGTCGACCAGTGCCCAGATGATGGTCGCCGGCGGGACCAGCACCACCGACACCGCGTAGACCCAGAACTCGAGCACGTTGCCCTGCGGTGGGTTGCCGACCGCCGGGGCGACGAGCGAGACCACCAGCTGCGCCAGGAGCAGCAGCTCGACGAGCGCGAGCGCCCCGACGGTGTAGTCGTCGGGCTTCCGACCGACGAGGCCGAGGACGACGGCGGCCAGTCCGATCACGCAGGCGATGCCGAACTGCACCCACATGAACCACTCGATCACGGCGTCGCTCCTGTCGCGGTCGGGAAGTTCGTGATGACCCGGAGCTGTCCGCGGCGGACGGCGACCAGGCCGACGAGTCGGTCGGCGCCGGTGGCGATCGCAGCGACCGGGCCGTCGGTGTCGGGGTGGTCGGCGGTGATGCGTTTGCCGTCCCCGAGGTCCTTGGCCTGCGGTCCGTCGAGCTGCACGACCGGGAAGAGCCGACGTGCCACGTCGGTGGGACGCGCGAGCGCTGCCCGGACGTCGACGGCGTCGTCCTCGAGGTCGACGGCGTCCTCCACCGAGAACGGGCCGACGACGGTGCGTCGGAGTGCAGTGAGGTGGGCGCCGGTACCGAGGGCCGCGCCGACGTCGCGTGCCAGCGCTCGGACGTAGGTGCCGGACGAGCAGGAGACGACGACGTCGAGGTCGATCACGGGCACGTCCGCGCCGTGCACCGAGACGACCCGGTCGACGCGGCCCTGCACCTCGAACCGGTCGACGGTGACACGACGGGCCTTGAGGGTGACCTCTTCACCCTTCCGGGCGAGGTCGTAGGCACGACGGCCGTCGACCTTGATGGCGCTGACCGTGGAGGGCACCTGGTCGATCGGACCGCGGAGCGTCGCGACGGCCGACTCGATCGCCGCGTCGCTGACGGAGTCCGACGGGGCTCCGAGCGCCGCGACGGGGTCACCGTCCGCGTCGTCCGAGTCCGTGCCGACACCGAGGCGGATGGTGGCCGTGTAGGTCTTGCCGAGGCCGACGAGGTGCGTCAGGAGCCGGGTCGAGGGGCCGACACCGAGGATGAGCAGGCCGGTCGCCATCGGGTCGAGCGTGCCGGCGTGGCCGATCTTCTTGAGGTCCAGACGGCGCCGGGCGATCGAGACCACGCGGTGGCTCGAGATGCCCTGCGGCTTGTCGACGAGGAGGATGCCGTCGGGCGGGGTCACGAGCACCGGACGAGACTAGCAGCGGGACGGACGTCGAGCGCCAGTCAGCAGGCGTCGTTCCACTCGCGCCGGGGGTGTTCCGGGTCGGTGACGTCGAGCACGGCGGACGCGGCGATCTTGACGTCGGCCCGTCGTCCGAGCCGGCCGGACTCCTGCTCCACCCACAGCGACCAGCGCCAGAGCGTGCGGGTGCTCGGGGCGAGGAGCCCCTGCCCGTGCACGACGAGTACGCCCTCGCCCGCGCCGGTCGTCCGGAACGGGGTCACCAGCTCGCTGCGCAGGGCATCGACGTCCGCGGACGGTGCTGCCGCGGCCATCGCCTGGACCCCGTGCTGCTCGAACCCGGCGACGAGTGCCGCCGCGACGTGCTCGAGGTCGGTGCCGTCCTGACCGTCGACGGCGATCACGGTGCGGTTCGTGCCGACCTGTGCCACCACCTCGCTCGCGATCGCGGCCATGGTGTCGATCTCCTGCGGTGCCCAGCGTGCCATGTCCACCACCGTAGGCTGTCGTGGTGAACGTGGGCAGAGCCTCCAGTCCGTCTGTGGACGACGCGACCATCCACAGGGCGGCGGCGATCTCGTCCCCCTTGCTGGCCTGGTACCGCCAGGAGGCCCGCGACCTGCCCTGGCGACGGCCCGGCTTCCCCGCCTGGGGCACGCTGGTCAGCGAGATCATGCTCCAGCAGACGCAGGTGGCGCGGGTCGTCCCCCGACTGGAGGCGTGGCTCACCCGGTGGCCGACGCCCGCGGACCTCGCGGCGTCACCCCCGGCGGACGCGGTGCGTGCCTGGGACCGGCTCGGCTACCCGAGACGCGCCCTGGCCCTGCACGCAGCCGCGACCGTCATCGCCGAACAGCACGACAACGTCGTGCCCCGGGACGTCGATGCGCTCCTGGCACTCCCCGGCATCGGCGACTACACGGCACGGGCCGTCGCGGTATTCGCGTACGGCGACCGGCACCCCGTCGTCGACGTCAACGTCCGCCGGGTCCTGGCGCGGGCGGTGCTCGGGCAGGGCGAACCCGGGCCCGCGAAGCCGAAGCAGGACCTGCCGCTGATGGACGCGACGCTGCCGGACGACCGTGACGACGCGGCCGCCACCAACGCAGCCGTGATGGAGCTCGGTGCCCTGGTGTGTGTCGCCCGCTCCCCCGCCTGCGACGCCTGCCCGATCGCGGACCGCTGCGCCTGGCGTGCTGCCGGGTACCCGGAGCACGACGGCCCACGCGCACCGAAGCAGTCGCGGTTCGCCGGCAGCGACCGGCAGGTGCGCGGGATGATCATGGTGGAACTGCGGGCGAGCGACGTCCCGGTGACCCGGGACGAGATCGCGATGGTGTGGCCGGACGCGGCACAGCGGGACCGCGCACTCGCGTCGCTGCTGCGGGACGGGCTCGCCGAGGGGGACGACGTCGAGGGGTACCGGCTGCCGCGCGGCTGAGCCCGGCCGGGTGCCATCTCGTCCGAGCAGGTGTCGCCGCGCACATGAGAGCGCCCGCCACCGGGTGGTGACGGGCGCTCTCGTGTGTCTCGACGGGTGTCAGGCGCGCGGCGCGTCGGAGGACGACGCGGGGCCGTCCTCGTCTGCTGCATCGTCCTCGTCGTCATCGTCGTGCTTGTACGGGTCGGCGTCGCCGGCGTAGGTGGCGCCGACGGCGACCTGCTTGACCTGCAGGTCGCGCATCTGGGCCTGCGCGAGCAGGTCCTCGAGGTGCGCCGACGTGTCCGGCAGGGCGTCGGCGATGAACTCGAGCGACGGGGTGAGCCGTGCCGTGATGTTCTTGCCGACCTCGGTGCGGAGCATGCCGGTCGCGGCCTTGAGCGCCGCCGCGGAGTCGGCGCGCTCCTCGTCCGAGCCGTACACGGTGTAGAAGATCGACGCGTGCTGCAGGTCCCCGGTCACCCGGACGTCGGTGATCGTCACGAAGCCGAGGCGCGGGTCGCGCAGGCCCTTGTCGAGCCGACGGGCGACGACTTCCTTGATGCGGTCGGCCATCTTGCGTGCGCGCTGCGGGTCAGCCATGGGTTCCTCCTTGCGGAACGGGGTGAGGCCCCGCCTCCTCCGGACGGAGGAGGCGGGGCCCAGGGTACTCAGTGCGATCAGTCGCGCGGCTTCTCGACGAGCTCGGTCGTCTCGATCTCGTCGCCGGGCTGGATGTCGTTGAACTTGCCGAGACCGATACCGGCCTCGTAGTCCGTGCGGACATCGGTGACGTCGTCCTTGAAGCGACGGAGCGACTCGATCGCCAGTCCGTCGGCCACGACCACGCCATCACGGATGACGCGCGCCTTGGCGTTGCGCGTGATCGTGCCGGACCGGACGATGACACCGGCGATGTTGCCGAACTTGGAGGAACGGAACACCTCGCGGATCTCCGCGACACCCGACTGGACCTCTTCGTACTCGGGCTTGAGCATGCCCTTGAGCGAGTTCTCGATGTCCTCGAGTGCGTTGTAGATGACCGAGTAGAAGCGGACGTCGATGCCTTCACGGGCAGCGCGTTCGCGGGCCTTGACGTCCGGACGGACGTTGAAGCCGACGACGATCGCGTTGTCGATCGTGGCGAGGTCGATGTCCGACTCCGTGATCGCACCCACACCGCGGTGCAGGATGCGCAGCTGGACGCTGTCGTCCACCTCGATGTCCAGGAGCGACTGCTCGAGTGCCTCGACGGCACCGGAGACGTCACCCTTGATGATGAGGTTGAGCGAGTCGACCTTGCCCTCTTCGAGCGCACGGGTGAAGTCCTCGAGCGAGATGCGCTTGCGGGCCTTGGCCAGCTGGGCATTGCGCTGCGCGGCTTCACGCTTCTCGGCGATCTGACGGGCGGTGCGGTCGTCCTCGGTGACGAGGAACGTGTCACCGGCGCGGGGCACCGACGACAGACCCTGCACCTGGACCGGACGGGCCGGCGTTGCGGCGTCGACCGCGGTGCCGTTCTCGTCCGCCATCGCACGGACACGGCCGTACGCCGTGCCGGCGACGATCGCGTCACCGACGTGCAGCGTGCCGGACTGGATGAGGACGGTGGCGACTGCACCACGGCCCTTGTCGAGCCGTGCTTCGATCGCGACGCCTCGGGCGTCCTTGTCGGGGTTCGCACGCAGGTCGAGACCGGCGTCCGCGGTCAGGATCACGGCGTCCAGGAGGTCCTGGATGCCGATGTTCTGACGAGCGGAGACGTCGACGAACATGACGTCGCCGCCGTACTCCTCGGCCACCAGGTTGTACTCGGTGAGCTGCTGACGGACCTTGGCCGGGTTCGCCCCGTCCTTGTCGATCTTGTTCACCGCGACCACGATCGGCACACCGGCCGACTGGGCGTGGTTCAGCGCCTCGATCGTCTGCGGCATGATGCCGTCGTCCGCCGCGACCACGAGGATCGCGATGTCCGTCACCTGGGCACCACGAGCACGCATGGCCGTGAAGGCCTCGTGACCCGGGGTGTCGATGAAGGTGATCGGGCGCTCGATGCCCTCGTGCTCGGTGACGATCTGGTACGCACCGATGTGCTGCGTGATGCCGCCGGCTTCGCCCTCGACGACCTTGGAGTTGCGGATCGCGTCGAGCAGTCGGGTCTTACCGTGGTCGACGTGACCCATGACGGTGACGACCGGGGGACGCTGCTGCAGGACGGAGTCGTCCTCGTCGGCGTACTCGGCGTCGATGTCGATGTCGAAGCCCTCGAGGAGCTCCTTGTCCTCGTCCTCGGGCGAGACGACCTGGATCTTGTAGCCCAGTTCCTCGCCGAGGACCTCGAAGGTCGCCTCGTCCAGGGACTCGGTCGCGGTCGCCATCTCACCGAGGTGGAACAGCACCGTCACCAGGTTGCCGGGGCTCGCGTCGATCTTGTCCGCGAAGTCCGAGATGCTCGCACCGCGACGGAGACGGATGACCGTGTTGCCGTCGCCACGAGGGACCTGCACACCGCCGAGCGACGGCGCCTGCCGCATCTCGTACTCGGCGCGCTTCGTCCGCTTCGACTTGCGGGCACGGCTCTTGCCGCCACCGCGACCGAACGCACCAGCGGTGCCACCACCGGGGCCACGGCCACGGCCGCCACCACCTGCGGGGCGCGGACCGGTGAACGCGGGACGGGCGAAGCCGCCACCTGCGCCGGCACCGGCACCACCGGGACGGTTGAAGCCGCCACCGGGGCCACCACGACCGCCGCCACCCTGGCCCGGGCGCTGCCCGAAGCCGTTGGGGCGGTTGTTCTGACCGGGACCACCGGGACGCGGAGCACCCGGGCGGGGCGCACCGGGACGCGGCGGCTGGGGACGCGGGATGCCGTTGCCGGCACCGGCGGCCGGGCGCTGGCCCATGCCCTGGTTGGAGGCGAACGGGTTGTTGCCCGGGCGCGGCGGACGTGCGCCCATGCCCTGGCTCGACGCGTACGGGTTGTTGCCGGGACGGGCACCGGGCTTCGGGCCACCGGGCTTCGGGGCCGAACCGGAACCGGACGGCTTGCTGCCACCGGGCTTGACGGCGTCGCTCGGACCGGAGTCCGTCTGGTCGCCGTCGGGCTGCTGTGCAGCTGCCTGCTCAGCGGCCTTCTGCTCGGCCGCGGCCTTGCGGGCGGCCTCTGCCTCGGCCTGACGCTGCGCGACGGACTTCGGGGCGGCCGGGGTCGGGGCACCGTCGACGGCCGGAGCCGCTGCGGGTGCTTCCTCG
>NZ_JASDDD010000069.1:0-15697 GCF_030407555.1 Curtobacterium sp. APC 4022 | reverse complement strand
CGCGGTCGTCGCAGCCGTCGCGTCACCTCAGGAGGCACGGTCACCGCCGAGCCGACCGCTGCGGTCACGCACACCAACGCCGGGCACACGGGCACCGAGGACCTCCTCGCCGGCCTCGACCAGGTCCGCGCCGAGAAGGACGCCCAGGAAGCCGCCCAGAGCGGCCAGCGTCGCGGACGCGGTCGTGACCGTCAGGCGCAGCAGGCCGACGCGCAGGAGTCGCGCGGCGCCACCGCCGAGACCCAGGTCCCGGTCGCGGACGCCGTCGAGCAGGGCGACCAGGACGCCGTGCAGGACGACACCCAGTCGACCGAGGGCCAGCAGAACGACCAGTCCGACCAGGGCGACCAGTCCGAGGGCGGCGCCCGTCGTGGCCGTCGCAGCCGCGGCCGTGGTCGTGGCCGCGGGCAGAACGCCGACCAGGCCGACCAGGGCGAGCAGAAGCCCGCGCAGCAGCAGGCCGAGCCCGAGCAGAAGCCGGCGCAGCAGCAGAACGGCAAGCAGCAGAACGGTCAGCAGAAGCAGCAGGACCAGCGCGACGCGCAGCGCGACCAGAAGCAGCAGGACGCGCAGCGCGAGCAGAAGCAGCAGGACGCCCAGCGTGACCAGCAGCGTGGCGAGCAGCAGCGCGCCGCCGAGCAGGAGGCCGAGAACGGTCGCACCCGCCGGCAGCGTGACCGCAAGCGCGGTCGCGGTGGCCAGAACGACGAGTTCGAGCCCGAGGTCACCGAGGACGACGTCCTCATCCCGATCGCCGGCATCCTCGACGTGCTCGACAACTACGCCTTCGTGCGCACCACCGGTTACCTGCCGGGACCGGAGGACGTGTACGTCTCGCTCGGCCAGGTGAAGAAGTACCACCTGCGCAAGGGCGACGCCGTCGTCGGTGCGATCAAGCAGCCGCGTGACAACGAGCAGCAGAGCCGCCAGAAGTACAACGCGCTGGTGAAGATCGACACGGTCAACGGCCAGACCGCCGACGAGGCCGCCGCCCGCGTCGACTTCCAGGACCTCACCCCGCTGTACCCGAACGAGCGCCTGCGCCTCGAGACCGAGCCGGCGAAGCTGTCGACGCGGATCATCGACCTGGTGTCGCCGATCGGCAAGGGCCAGCGCGGTCTCATCGTCTCCCCGCCGAAGGCCGGCAAGACCGTCGTCCTGCAGGCCATCGCGAACGCCGTCTCGAAGAACAACCCCGAGGCGCACCTCATGGTCGTCCTGGTGGACGAGCGTCCCGAAGAGGTCACCGACATGCAGCGCACGGTGCAGGGCGAGGTCATCGCCTCGACCTTCGACCGTCCCGCCGAGGACCACACCACGGTCGCCGAGCTCGCCATCGAGCGCGCCAAGCGCCTGGTCGAGCTGGGCCACGACGTGGTCGTGCTGCTCGACTCGATCACCCGCCTCGGCCGCGCGTACAACCTGGCCACCCCGCCGTCGGGCCGCGTGCTCTCCGGTGGCGTGGACTCGGCCGCGCTCTACCCGGTCAAGCGCTTCTTCGGCGCCGCCCGCAACATCGAGAACGGCGGCTCGCTGACCATCCTCGCCACGGCGCTCGTCGAGACCGGGTCGAAGATGGACGAGGTGATCTTCGAGGAGTTCAAGGGCACCGGCAACATGGAGCTCCGCCTCAACCGTCACCTGGCCGACAAGCGGATCTTCCCCGCCGTCGACATCAACGCCTCCGGGACCCGTCGCGAGGAGCAGCTGCTCTCCGCCGACGAGGTCGCGATCACGTGGCGCCTGCGTCGGGCCCTCGCCGGGCTCGACACCCAGCAGGCACTCGACGTGGTGCTGCGGAACCTCAAGGAGACGCAGTCGAACGTGGAGTTCCTGGTCCAGATCCAGAAGTCCGTGCCGGCGACCAGCGGTCACGGCAACGGCCACCAGGAGTAACGCGTGTTCGAGTCGGTGGCAGGGCTGCTGGCGGAACACGAGGAACTGACGCAGCAGCTGTCGGACCCCGCGCTCCACGCCGACGCGGCCCGTGCGAAGAAGGTCAACCGGCGGTACGCCGAACTCAGCCAGATCAAGGCGGCGTACGAGGCCTGGCAGGCGGCGGGGGACGACCTCGCCGCCGCCCGGGAACTCGCGCGTGAGGACGAGGCGTTCGCGGACGAGGTCCCCGGGCTCGAGGCGCAGCTGGCGGAGCGCCAGGAGCGTCTCCGCCGGCTCCTCATCCCGCGTGACCCCGACGACGGCCGTGACGTGATCATGGAGATCAAGGGCGGCGAGGGCGGCGAGGAATCGGCGCTGTTCGCGGCCGACCTGCTCCGGATGTACTCGCACTACGCCGAGGGCAAGGGCTGGAAGGTCGAGCTCCTCGAGCGCACCGAGTCCGACCTCGGCGGCTACAAGGACGTCCAGGTCGCGATCAAGTCGAACGCGACCGACCCGTCACAGGGCGTGTGGGCGCACCTCAAGTACGAGGGCGGTGTGCACCGTGTCCAGCGGGTGCCGCAGACCGAGTCGCAGGGGCGCATCCACACCTCGACCACCGGCGTGCTCGTCTTCCCCGAGGTCGACGAGCCCGAAGAGGTCGAGATCAACCAGAACGACCTGAAGATCGACGTGTACCGGTCCTCCGGTCCCGGCGGGCAGTCCGTCAACACGACGGACTCCGCGGTGCGCATCACGCACCTCCCGACAGGCATCACGGTCGCGATGCAGAACGAGAAGTCACAGCTGCAGAACCGCGAAGCGGGGATGCGCGTCCTGCGTGCCCGCATCCTCGCGCGCCAGCAGGAGGAACTCGACGCCCTGGCCTCGGACGCGCGCAAGTCCCAGATCCGCGGGATGGACCGGTCGGAGCGCATCCGCACCTACAACTTCCCGGAGAACCGGATCGCGGACCACCGCACCGGGTACAAGGCCTACGACCTCGACCGCGTCATGAACGGCGCGCTCGAGCCGGTCATCCAGTCGGCGATCTCGGCGGACGAAGAGGCACGCCTGGCCGCCATCGGCGACCAGGACGCCTGACCGGCGTGGACCAGCCGCAGCCGACGTACGCCGCGGACCGTCTCCTCCGGGAGGCGGCCGCGGCGTTGTCCGCGGCCGGCGTGCCGACCCCGCAGGTCGATGCGGAACTGCTGCTCGCGTGGGCGACCGACACCTCGCGCGGTGCCGTGCAGGCCCGCGCGATGACGGGAGGCGCGATCGGCGCCGAGCACGTCGAGCGCTTCCGGCACGCGGTGGCCCGGCGCGTCACCCGCGAGCCGTTGCAGCACGTCACCGGTGAAGCTCACTTCCGCGCCCTGACCCTGTCCGTGGGACCCGGCGTCTTCGTGCCGCGTCCCGAGACCGAGTCCGTCGTGCAGTTCGGCATCGACGCGCTCCGGGCGACCGCGGTGCCGGAACCGATCGCCGTCGACCTCGGTACCGGCAGTGGTGCGATCGCCATCGCGATGGACACCGAGGTGCCGAACGCCGTCGTGTACGCCGTCGAACGCTCCACCGAGGCCCTGCCGTGGACCCGGCGCAACGTCGACGCCCACGGCGGCACGGTCCGACTCGTCGAGGGCGACCTCGCCGACGCGTTCCCGGAGCTCGACGGACAGGTGTCGGTCGTCGTCTCGAACCCGCCGTACGTGCCCGACGACGCACTGCCGATCGACCCCGAGGTCCGCGACCACGACCCGGCCCTCGCGCTCTACGGCGGACCCGACGGCCTCGACGCCGTGCGGGCCCTCACCGAGACCGCGTGGCGACTGCTCGTGCCCGGCGGACTCCTCGTCGTCGAGCACGCCGAGCAGCAGGGGTCCGGGGTGCGTGCGGTCCTCGCGGCTCGCGGGTTCCGGTCGCCGGAGACGCACGTCGACCTCACCGGACGCGACCGGACGACCACCGCCACGCGTTAGGCGGACGGAGGGCGGGCCTCCCGGCAGTCGGTCAGGCGTCGGTCGGGACCGACGCTGTCTCGTGGGCGGCGATGAACGTGCGGACGGCGTCGCGGAGGTCCGTGTCGTGCTCGACCAGGACGGCCGTGATGCCGACACTCCGGGCACCAGCGACGTTCTCCGGCATGTCGTCGGCGAAGAACGTGCGCTCGGCGGGGACGCCGTGGTGTTCGAGCACTCGACGGAAGACGTCCGGCTCCGGCTTGCGGGCGCCGAAGTTGCTGGACGTGTCCAGGTGCTCGCCGAACAGCGGGGGCAGTGACGGCACCCACTCGTGCAGCCACCGACCAGCCAGCGGGCCGTTGTTCGTGAGGAGCGCCACGCGGCCGTGCTCCTTGGCGATCCGGACCGCCTCGACCCGGTCGGGCAGCTCGGTCATCGCGGCGCCACGGACGCGGGCCCACTCGGCCTCGTCGACCGTGCAGCCCATCGCCTCCTGGAAAGCGGCCAGGTACGCGTCGCCGTCGGCGAAGTGTCCCGCTTCGGCGAGCTGCTCGCTGCCCGTGTCCCACCAGCGGCGACGGAGCTCGGTGAACTCGTGGCCCGTCAGCTCGGAGAGCCCGGCCATGCGGGTCTTCCAGTCGTAGCGGACGAGCACGTCGTCCATGTCGAAGAGGAACAGGAGTGGGGGCGCAGCGGTCTCGTTCACGATGTGCACCATCCTCGCGCACTATCATCGTGCAGGTCATGGCTTCCCGATACGACTGCTCCGACCCCGACGGGCTCCTCACCGGGATGCGGCTCGCCCGAGCCGCCCTCGGTCGCGGTGAACTCGTCGTCGTGCCCACCGACACCGTGTACGGCGTCGCGGCGGACGCGTTCAGCGCGCAGGCCGTGCAGCGCCTGCTCGATGCGAAGGGCCGGACCCGGCAGTCGCCGCCGCCCGTGCTCATCCCGGGCGTGGCGACCATGGACGCCCTCGCCAGCGAGGTGCCCGAGCAGGTCCGGCGCCTCGTCGACGAGTTCTGGCCCGGTGGGCTCACGGTGATCCTCCGCGCGCAGCCGTCCCTCGACTGGGACCTCGGCGAGACCCGCGGCACGGTGGCGCTCCGGATGCCGGACTCGCGCATCGCCCTCGAACTCCTGCAGGAAGTCGGACCGCTCGCGGTGTCGTCCGCGAACTCGACCGGCGACCCGGCCGCGATGGACATCGACGACGCCGAACGGATGCTCGGCGACAGCATCGCGGTGTACCTCGACGGGGGAGCGATCCCCGCGCACGAGGGCACCGCCTCCTCGACCGGTTCCACGATCGTCGACGCCACGGGCCTCGCCGCTGGTGAGGGCCTCCGGATCGTGCGCCACGGTGTGATCTCCGACGACGAGATCAGGCGGGTCGTCGGGGACGACCTCGTGCGGTGAAGTTCTACCTGCTCGCGGGCGTCATCTCGGCGGTCGTGAGCTTCCTGGTCAGCTGCGTCGTCTGGAAGCTCGGCGTCAAGTACAAGTGGTACCCGAAGGTCCGCGAACGGGACGTGCACCGCACCCCGACGCCGCGGCTCGGCGGCATCGCGATGTTCCTCGGCGTGATCGTCTCCCTGCTCTGCGCGTGGTTCCTCTTCCCCGCCATCGCCGGGCAGGACTACTTCCGGCTGGTCTTCGCCGAACCGGGGCGGGTGTTGGCGGTGTTGGCCGGGGCCACGATCATCGTGGTGCTCGGTGTCGCAGACGACATCTGGGACCTCGACTGGATGACGAAGCTCGCGGGCCAGATCATCGCGGCGGGGATCCTGGCGTGGCAGGGCGTCGCGATCGTGTCCCTGCCGATCGGCAACACGCTCGGCGTCGGCTCGTCCTACATGAGCCTGATCTTCACGGTGCTCGCCGTCGTCCTGGTGATGAACGCGGTGAACTTCATCGACGGACTCGACGGTCTGGTCGCCGGCGTCGCGATCATCGCCGGCGGGGTGTTCTTCCTCTACACGTTCTTCATCAACCGCGTGGTCGTCGAGACCGAGTTCTTCTTCAACCTGCCGTCGCTGCTGACCGCGGTGCTGGTCGGCGCCTGTGCGGGGTTCCTGGTGCTCAACTGGCACCCGGCCAAGCTCTTCATGGGGGACGCCGGAGCGCTGCTCGTCGGGTTCCTCATGGCCACCAGCGCGGTGTCGATCACGGGCAACATCGACCCCGCTGCGGTCCGCACCCGGACTGACCTGCTGCCCGCGTTCATCCCGATCCTGCTGCCGTTCGCGATCCTGGTCGTGCCGATCCTGGACTTCGCCCTCGCCGTGGTCCGCCGCGTCAGTGCCGGCAAGTCGCCGTTCTCGGCAGACCGGAAGCACCTGCACCACCGGCTGCTCGACATGGGCCACTCGCACTTCCACGCGGTGCTCATCTTCTACGCGTGGACGGCCACGGTCGCCTTCGGGTGCCTGCTGTTCCTCTTCGTCAACTGGTGGTGGGTCACTGCCTTCGTGGCGGTGGGGTTCACCGTGTGCGCCATCGCGACGTTCGCGCCGCTCGGCCGGAAGCGCGTCGAGATCGCCGCGCAGACGACCGCCCGTCGTGGGGGAGCGGTGGACGCCAGCCTCGACCCGCTCGACCGTGCCGCGGCCGTCCGCGACCCGCACGCCAACCACCCGTCCCGCCCAATCCCTGGAGACCCCTCGTGACCACCCCGAACGGCCTCGACCACGTCCGGCCGGTCTTCCGGCGCATCCTGCTGCAGGGTGCCGTCCTCGCCGGAGCCCTCGCCGTCGTCGGGGGTGTCGTCGGGTGGTTCGTCGCCGGTGGCCCCGGACTGACCGGCGGGCTGATCGGCGCCGTGATGAGCGTCGTGTTCTGCGGGCTCACCGCGGTCAGCGTCCTTCTGGCGATCCGGTTCTCGGGCGGTCAGATGATCTCCGGGGCCTTCTTCGGCACGATCATGGGGACCTTCCTGGTGAAGTTCGTGGTGTTCATCGTCGTGCTCGTGGCGTTGAAGGACCGAGACTGGGTGAACACGCCGGTGCTCGCGATCGCGATCATCATCGGGGTCATCGGTTCGCTCGTGATCGACGTCACCGTGATCGCCCGCGCCCGGGTCCCGATCGGCGTCGAACTGCCCGGAGACCGGACGGACGCTGAGGATCGCGACCCCGCTGCCTGAGAGCCCGAGAAGCCGCACACACCTGATAGGCTTCTGGAGCCCGCTGCCGGAGCATGAGCTCGGACGGGCAAGCCTCCACATCAGTCCACCTCCGCGTGCCATGCGTGCGCGCCCCGACACAGGAGACAGCGCTGCTATCCCACGCTCTTCCCCTGTCCCTCATCGCTGCGGGTAACCCCGTCGCGGCGGGGAGCAGCAAGGCCGCCGAGTTCCATGGTCCGTCGATCAACGAGTTCTTCCCGGACCCGATCTTCTTCGCCGGCACGCCGATCGAGATGGACCGCATCGTCCTCATCCGCTTCTTCGCGGTGGCCGTGCTCCTCGTCTTCGCATTCGCCGGAACGCGCGCGCTCAAGCTGGTTCCCAACCGTGGACAGGCATTCATCGAGTACGCCTTCGACGTCGTCCGTCGGAACACCTTCGACAACCTGGGTGAGAAGGACGGCAAGCGGTTCCTGCCGCTCCTCGCGACGATCTTCTTCGGTGTCCTGTTCATGAACCTCACGGGCCTGGTCCCGTTCATGAACATCGCCGGAACCAGCCGCATCGCGATGCCTATGATCCTGGCGATCGTCGCCTACATCGCATTCATCTACGCCGGCCTTCGCAAGCACCCGGGCACGTTCCTCCGGAACTCGCTCTTCCCGCCCGGGGTGCCGTGGCCGCTGTACATCATCGTGACGCCGATCGAGCTCGTCTCCACCTTCGTGCTCCGTCCGATCACGCTGACCCTGCGACTGCTGATGAACATGGTCGTGGGGCACCTGCTCCTCGTCCTGTTCTTCTCGGCGACGTGGTTCTTCTTCTTCGACGCGGAGAGCCTCTTCAAGTTGTTCGGTGTCGGGACGCTCGCGTTCGGCATCGCCTTCAGCTTCTTCGAAGTCCTCGTCGGGTTGCTCCAGGCGTACGTCTTCATGTTGCTGACGGCCGTCTACATCCAGCTCGCGCTGGCTGACGAGCACTGACACCCTTCTGACCCCCTACGGGACCGACACTCGTCGGACCCGCACCTCGAAAGGAAAACACGTGGACGCAACGACCGTTCTCGCGGAGATCAACGGCAACATCGCGACGGTTGGCTACGGCCTCGCTGCGATCGGCCCGGCCATCGGCGTCGGCATCGTCGTCGGCAAGACCATCGAGTCCGTGGCCCGCCAGCCCGAACTGCAGGGTCGCCTCACCACCCTCATGTACATCGGTATCGCCTTCACCGAGGCCCTTGCCTTCATCGGCATCGCGACGTACTTCATCTTCACCAACTAAGGCCCCTCGATGCAGACTGCACTCATCATCGCGGCGGAGGAAACGCACAATCCTCTGATCCCACCGGTGTACGACATCGTGTGGTCGCTGGTTGCCTTCGTCATCATCTTCATCGTGATGTGGCGTGTCGTCACGCCGCGCATCACGAAGATGCTCGATGAGCGCACCGACGCCATCGAAGGCGGCATCAAGAAGGCCGAAGCCGCCCAGGAACAGGCCGCTGCTGCGCTCGACGAGTACAACAAGCAGCTGGCTGACGCGCGTGCCGAGGCATCGCGCATCCGTGAGCAGGCCCGTGCCGACGCCACCTCGATCGGCAACGAGGTCCGCGAGCAGGCCAGCGCCGACGCCGCACGCATCACCGCGAACGCCCAGGCGCAGATCGAGGCAGAGCGCCAGAGCGCGCTCCAGTCGCTCCGCTCCGAGGTCGGCACGCTCGCACTCGGCCTCGCGTCGGGTGTCATCGGCGAGTCCCTCCAGGACGACGCCAAGGCGACCGCCGTCGTCGACCGCTTCCTCGCCGACCTCGAGTCGTCGCAGGGTGCCCAGACGGCGGCCGGAACGGAGCACTGAGCATGCGCAGCGCCACCCGCGAAGCGATGACGTCCACCAGGGCGGTGCTCGCCGAACTCGGCGGTGCCGTCGACCTGGGCGTCGGCGCAGAGATCTTCGCCTCCGGGCGAGCGATCGCCCGGGCGTCGCAGCTGCTCAACCTGCTCGCCGACCCGACCGCCGACACCGCTGGCAAGAAGGTCCTCATCGACCGCGTCTTCGCCGGACAGAGCGACGCCACGCGCGCCGTCCTGACCGCCGTCGCCGGCTCGCGCTGGTCGTCGCAGGGTGACCTGCTCGCCGGCATCGAGGACGCAGCGGTGCGTGCCGTGGCCGCCACGGCCGACCAGTCGACCTCGATCGAGGCCGAACTGTTCGCCTTCGAGACCGCAGTGCGTTCGGACGCCGGACTCGAGCTCGCGCTCGGGACCAAGCTCGGCAGCGCCGACCAGAAGGGCTCCCTCGCGGAGCGCCTGCTGGCCGGCAAGGTGTCGCAGCAGACGATCACCATCGTGTCGAACCTCGTGCAGCAGCCCCGTGGCCGCCGCATCGGCGAGATCGTGCGTGACGCCTCCCGGATCGTCGCAGACCAGGCGGACAAGCTCGTCGCCACGGTCATCACGGCGACGCCGCTGTCCGACGACCAGGCGGCTCGTGTCGCCCACGGGATCGCGCAGCGCTACGGACGGGACATCACCGTGAACCGCGTCGTCGACCCCTCGGTCATCGGCGGGGTCCGCGTGCAGGTCGGCGGCGACGTCATCGACGGCACCGTCGCGACGCGGCTCGCAGACCTCCGTCTGCAGCTCGCCGGCTGAGCGTACGGTCGGACTCGTCCCTCCAAGTCCACAACGGGAACTGCCCCGCCCGGCAGCATCACCCTCTCGGAGCCGAAGGGCCCCGGAAACCAACAAGGAAAATCCCATGGCAGACATCACCATCAGCCCCGATGAGATCCGTGATGCCCTGAAGGACTTCGTCTCGAACTACGAGCCGACGAAGGCCTCCACGGCCGAGGTCGGGCACGTCACCGACGCCGGTGACGGCATCGCCCACGTCGAAGGCCTCCCCGGCGTCATGGCCAACGAGCTGATCCGCTTCGCGGACGGCACGCTCGGCCTCGCCCAGAACCTCGACGAGGACTCGATCGGTGCCATCGTGCTCGGCGAGTTCTCCGGCGTCGAAGAGGGCCAGGAAGTCACCCGGACGGGCGAGGTCCTCTCGGCCCCGGTCGGCGACGCCTTCCTCGGCCGGGTCGTCGACCCGCTCGGCGCCCCGATCGACGGTCTCGGTGAGATCGCAGCCGAGGGCCGTCGTGCCCTCGAGCTGCAGGCACCGGGCGTCATGTCCCGCAAGTCGGTCCACGAGCCGATGCAGACCGGCATCAAGGCGATCGACGCGATGATCCCCGTCGGCCGCGGCCAGCGTCAGCTGATCATCGGCGACCGCCAGACCGGCAAGACGGCCATCGCGATCGACACGATCATCAACCAGAAGGCCAACTGGGAGTCGGGCGACGAGAACAAGCAGGTCCGCTGCATCTACGTCGCCATCGGTCAGAAGGGCTCCACGATCGCCTCCGTCAAGGGCGCGCTCGAGGACGCCGGTGCGATGGAGTACACGACCATCGTCGCGGCCCCCGCCTCCGACCCGGCCGGCTTCAAGTACCTCGCCCCGTACACCGGTTCGGCCATCGGCCAGCACTGGATGTACCAGGGCAAGCACGTCCTGATCATCTTCGACGACCTGTCGAAGCAGGCCGAGGCCTACCGTGCGGTGTCGCTCCTCCTGCGTCGTCCGCCGGGACGCGAGGCCTACCCGGGTGACGTCTTCTACCTGCACTCCCGTCTGCTGGAGCGTTGCGCGAAGCTGTCCGACGAGCTCGGCGCCGGATCGATGACGGGCCTCCCGATCATCGAGACCAAGGCGAACGACGTCTCGGCGTACATCCCGACCAACGTGATCTCGATCACCGACGGCCAGATCTTCCTGCAGTCGGACCTCTTCAACGCGAACCAGCGTCCGGCCGTCGACGTGGGCATCTCGGTGTCCCGCGTCGGTGGTGACGCCCAGGTGAAGTCGATCAAGAAGGTCTCCGGCACGCTGAAGCTCGAACTGGCGCAGTACCGCTCGCTCGAGGCGTTCGCGATGTTCGCGTCCGACCTCGACCAGGCGTCGCGTCGTCAGCTCGACCGTGGTGCGCGTCTGACCGAGCTGCTCAAGCAGCCGCAGTACTCGCCGTACCCGGTGGAGGAGCAGGTCGTCTCGATCTGGGCCGGTACCAACGGCAAGCTCGACACGGTCCCCGTGCCGGACGTGCTGCGCTTCGAGTCCGAGCTGCTCGACCACCTGCGCCGCAACTCCGACGTGCTCACGACCCTCCGCGAGACGAACCAGCTCAGCGACGACACCGTCGCGGCGATGTCCAAGGAGATCGACGAGTTCACGAAGAGCTTCCAGACGAGCGACGGCAAGACGCTCGGTTCGGAGCAGTTCGACGCCGCGGACTCCGAGGACGTCGACCAGGAGCAGATCGTCAAGGGTCGTCGCTAGATGGCAGCGCAGGTCCGGGTCTACCGTCAGCGGATCAAGTCCGCGAAGACCACGAAGAAGGTCACGCGCGCCATGGAGCTGATCTCGGCGTCGCGGATCCAGAAGGCGCAAGCCCGCATGGCCGCGTCCGGTCCGTACTCCCGTGCGGTGACCCGGGCCGTGTCGGCCGTGGCGACGTTCTCGAACGTCGACCACGTGCTGACCACCGAGCCGGCGACGTCGACCCGCGCGGCCGTGGTGCTGTTCACCTCGGACCGCGGTCTCAACGGCGCGTTCAGCACCAACGTCCTCAAGCAGGGCGAGGAGCTCGCCTCCCTGCTCCGCAGCGAGGGCAAGGACATCGTGTACTACCTGGTCGGGCGCAAGTCCGTCGGGTACTTCACGTTCCGTGAGCGTGCGTCGGAGCAGCAGTGGGTCGGCAACACCGACCAGCCGGAGTTCTCGACCGCCAAGGAGATCGGCGACGCCGTCGTGGCGAAGTTCCTGCAGGACACGGCAGAGGGCGGCGTGGACGAGATCCACATCGTCTTCAACCGGTTCCTCAGCCTCGCCACGCAGGAGCCGCAGGTCGTCCGCCTGCTGCCGCTCGAGGTCGTGGACGGGGTGGACGAGCCCCAGGGCGACGAGCCGCTGCCGCTGTACGAGTTCGAGCCGGACGCCGATGCAGTGCTCGACTCGCTGCTGCCGGTCTACATCGAGAGCCGCATCTTCAACGCCATGCTGCAGTCGGCTGCTTCCGAGCACGCCGCCCGTCAGAAGGCCATGAAGGCGGCGAGCGACAACGCCGACTCCCTGATCCGTGACTTCACCCGTCTCGCGAACAACGCGCGACAGGCTGAGATCACGCAGCAGATCTCCGAGATCGTCGGCGGCGCCGACGCCCTCTCGTCGAAGAAGAAGTAGTCCGCCGCGTGCGCGGACAGACACCCACCCCAGGAAGGCACCAGCCATGACCGACACCGCAACCACCGCGGTCGAGACGTCGTCGGCGCCCGGTGTCGGCCGGATCGCCCGTGTCACGGGTCCCGTCGTCGACATCGAGTTCCCGCATGACGCGATCCCGGAGATGTACAACCTCCTGTTCACGACGATCACAATCGGTGACTCGTCGCAGGAGATCGGCCTCGAGGTCGCCCAGCACCTCGGCGACGACCTCGTCCGTGCGATCTCCCTGAAGCCGACCGACGGCCTCGTCCGTGGTCAGGAAGTCCGTGACTCGGGCGCCCCGATCTCGGTCCCCGTCGGCGACGTCACCAAGGGCAAGGTCTTCGACGTCCTCGGCAACGTGCTCAACTCCGACGAGAAGATCGAGATCACCGAGCGCTGGCCGATCCACCGCAAGGCCCCGGCCTTCGACCAGCTCGAGTCCAAGACCTCGATGTTCGAGACCGGCATCAAGTCGATCGACCTCCTCACCCCGTACGTGCAGGGTGGCAAGATCGGCCTCTTCGGTGGTGCGGGCGTCGGCAAGACCGTCCTCATCCAGGAGATGATCCAGCGCGTCGCGCAGGACCACGGCGGTGTGTCGGTGTTCGCCGGTGTCGGTGAGCGCACCCGTGAGGGCAACGACCTCATCGGTGAGATGGAAGAGGCGGGGGTCTTCGACAAGACGGCCCTCGTGTTCGGCCAGATGGACGAGCCGCCGGGGACGCGCCTCCGCGTTGCCCTGTCGGCGCTGACGATGGCGGAGTACTTCCGTGACGTGCAGAAGCAGGACGTCCTGCTCTTCATCGACAACATCTTCCGCTTCACGCAGGCCGGTTCCGAGGTCTCCACGCTGCTCGGTCGCATGCCGTCCGCGGTGGGTTACCAGCCGAACCTCGCCGACGAGATGGGTGTGCTCCAGGAGCGCATCACCTCGACGCGTGGTCACTCGATCACCTCGCTGCAGGCGATCTACGTGCCGGCCGACGACTACACCGACCCGGCTCCGGCGACCACGTTCGCCCACCTCGACGCCACGACCGAGCTCTCCCGCGAGATCGCGTCCCAGGGTCTGTACCCGGCCATCGACCCGCTGACCTCCACGTCGCGGATCATGGACCCCCGGTACCTGGGCGCCGACCACTACGAGACGGCCACGCGCGTCAAGCAGATCCTCCAGAAGAACAAGGAACTGCAGGAGATCATCGCCATCCTCGGTGTCGACGAGCTCTCCGAAGAGGACAAGATCACGGTGGAGCGCGCTCGTCGCATCCAGCAGTTCCTGTCCCAGAACACCTACATGGCGAAGAAGTTCACCGGTGTCGAGGGCTCCACGGTGCCCCTCAAGGACACGATCGAGTCCTTCCGCGCCATCGCCGACGGCGAGTTCGACCACGTCGCGACCCAGGCGTTCTTCAACGTCGGTGGCATCAACGACGTGGAAGAGAAGTGGGCTCAGATCCAGAAGGAGAACCGCTGACATGGCGGGTCTCACCGTGAGTGTCGTCTCGGCTGACCGCGAGGTCTGGTCGGGCGACACCACCATGGTCGTCGCACGCACGACGGAGGGCCAGATCGGCATCCTCGCGGGGCACGAGCCGATGCTCGCGATCCTCGCGCAGGGTCAGGTCCGCATCACGCGGGCCGACGGCTCCACCGTCGCGGTCGACGCTGAGGACGGCTTCCTCTCCGTCGAGCACGACACGGTCACGATCGTGGCGCGGCAGGCCGCGCTGGCGTCCTGACCGGACTGACCGTCCTCCTCCCGCCGTCCGAGACGAAGCGGGAGGGCGGGGACACGGAGCGCACCCTCGACCTGGGTGCGCTCTCGTTCCCGGAACTGGCCACAGAGCGGGCCGCGGTGATCACCGCGGCCCGCTCCGTCAGTTCCGAGGAGTCCTCTGCCCGGACGGCGTTGAAGCTGGGACCGAAGTCGATCGCCGAACGACTCCGCAACCTGGTCCTCGAGACCAGTCCGACGATGCCGGCGATCGAGCGGTACACGGGCGTGCTCTACGACCCGTTGGACGCGCTGGCCGCGGACCCCGCGACCCGTTCCTGGTGGGACGACCACGTCGTGGTGCAGTCCGCGATGTTCGGTCCGGTCGGCGCGGGCGACCTGGTCCCCGCCTACCGGCTGTCGCACGACTCGCGACTGCCCGGGCTGCGACTCGCGTCGCTCTGGCCGACTCCGGCCGCGAAGGCGTTGTCGACCCGTACGCCGGGGTTGGTGCTCGACCTCCGCTCCGAGGGGTACCGCGCGCTCGGCCCGGTGCCGGACGCCATTCCCCTGCGGGTGGTGAGCGTCGCCGGCGACGGTCGTCGGAAGGCACTCAACCACTGGAACAAGACCGCCAAGGGGCGGCTGGTGTCGCTGCTCGGCCGGACCGGCGCTGCGGTCTCGACGATGGTCGAGCTCAGTGAGTGGGCTGCGGTCCACGGGGTGGTCGTCGAGCCGGTGGACGGCGGCTGGGACCTCGTCGCCGAGAGTCTCGAGCCCGTCACGGTCTGACGGCTCTCCCTCCACAGGGCGGTCGCGATGTGCGTTCGTCCACGGGGCGTCGTCGCGGCCGTCCTGGAGGCTCGCCCCGCGTCAGGATCGTCGGCATGCGAACCACGGACACGACGACCACAGCTACCACTGCGCCCACGATGAACGGCACGGCGACCGGCACGGCGAACGCCACGACGACCGGCACGACGAGCGACACGACCTTCGTCCGGTACAGCCACGAGATCGCTGCGGCGGTCACCCTGCCGAGCGGCGCCCGGGCGCTCGTGGCGCCGGGACCGCTGACGGCTGCCGCCGGCATCGCGCTGACGACGGCCTGCGCGGCACTGTCGACCAGGCTGGCGCTGCTCGCCTTCCTCGCCGATCCCCAGGCGGACGAGCCGATCGGCATCACGGGGCACGACCCGTTCACCGAGCCCACGCCTCCGGCCCTCGTCGGCGCCGGACCGGAACCGGACCGTGAACGCGTGCGTCGAGCGGGGGACCGGTGCGTGGACGCCTGGCGCCTCTGGACGCAGGACCGGAGTTCCGGTCAGTCGGTGGTCGGCGTCGCCGGCGCGCTCGGGCTCGGGGCCTGGTGCGCGTGGGCGGTCCATGCAGAGGCACGCGCGGCGACGCGTGCGCGCTACGCGCTCGACCTGCGGAGCCAGGACCCGCTCGCACGACTGGTGCTGCGGAGCTGCACCCTCGGTGTCCGAGCGGTGTGGCGTGGATGAGACCGGGTGCACCGCATCGTCTACGGTTGTGGTGCCGACGGAAGGAGCCGCACGTGCAGGACGACGAGGACCAGCTCGACGACACCGTGCTGCGCGCGTCGCTCCGGCACCCGGGCGACGCCGACGAGGATCCTCTCGACGACACGGTCCTCCGCCCCGGGCGTCACCGGAGCCCTGTGTCGTCACCCCC
>NZ_JASDDD010000068.1:1528-17166 GCF_030407555.1 Curtobacterium sp. APC 4022 | reverse complement strand
CACCCCCGCGCCCCGCCTACCCTGGTCAGGTGGCTCATCTCCTCGGCGCCGAGAACGTGCATCTCGAGTTCCCCACCCGTGTCGTCTTCGACAGCGTGACCATCGGCCTCGACGAGGGCGACCGGATCGGCGTCGTCGGCCGCAACGGCGACGGCAAGTCGACGCTGCTCGCGCTCCTCGCACAGCGCCTCGAACCGGACGACGGCCGCGTCACGCACCGACGTGGGGTGACGATCGGCTACCTCGACCAGCGCGACATCCTGCCCGAGGGCATGACCGTCGGGCAGGTCGTCGTCGGTGACCTCGCCGAGCACGAGTGGGCTGGCGACGCGAAGATCCGCGACGTCATCGGGGGCCTCGTCTCCGACATCCCGTGGGACGTCACGGTCGACGAACTGTCGGGCGGGCAGCGACGTCGGGTGGCGTTGGCGCGCCTCCTGGTCGGCGACTGGGACGTGCTGTTCCTCGACGAGCCGACCAACCACCTGGACGTCGAGGGCATCCAGTGGCTGGCCGAGCACATCAACCGCCGCTGGTCCGCGAACCAGGGCGGCATGGTCGTCGTGACCCACGACCGGTGGTTCCTCGACGCGGTGTCGACCGACACGTGGGAGGTGCACGACGGCGTCGTCGAGCCCTTCGAGGGCGGCTACGCGGCGTACATCCTGCAGCGCGTCGAGCGTGACCGGCAGGCCGCGTCGAGCGAGCAGCGCCGCCAGAACCTGGCCCGCAAGGAGCTCGCCTGGCTCCGCCGCGGCGCCCCCGCACGGACGAGCAAGCCGAAGTTCCGCATCGATGCGGCGAACGCCCTGATCGACGACGTGCCGCCGATCCGCGACACCGTCGCGCTGTCGCAGATGGCGACGGCGCGCCTCGGCAAGGACGTCGTGGACCTCCTCGACGCGGGCGTGTCGTTCGACGGCACGATGATCATCGAGGACATCGAGTGGCGGATCGCCCCGGGTGAGCGGACCGGCATCCTGGGCCCGAACGGTGCCGGCAAGTCCACGCTGCTCAACCTGGTCTCCGGAAAGCTGCAGCCGACGACCGGCCGGGTGAAGACGGGCAAGACGGTGCAGATCGCGGTCCTCGACCAGCAGCTCGCCGACCTCGCGCAGTTCGCCGAGGACCGCGTGCGCGAGGTCGTGGCGCGCAAGAAGACGAGCTACGTCGCCGACGGCAAGGAGATGACGCCGTCGCAGCTGCTGGAGCGCCTCGGGTTCACCTCGGAGCAGCTCTCCACCCCGGTGAAGGACCTGTCCGGCGGGCAGAAGCGTCGCCTCCAGCTCATGCTCATCCTGCTCGACGAGCCGAACGTGCTGATCCTCGACGAGCCCACGAACGACCTCGACACGGACATGCTCGCCGCGATGGAGGACCTCCTCGACACCTGGCCGGGCACCCTCCTGGTGGTCAGCCACGACCGGTACCTGCTGGAGCGTGTCACCGACCAGCAGTACGCGGTCCTCGGTGGGCACCTCCGTCACCTGCCCGGTGGCGTCGACGAGTACATGAAGCTCCGGGCCGCGGGCACCGGTGGCGGGACGGCGTCGGCTGCTGCCGCGGCATCGGCCGGGAGGCCCGACACGGCCGGGTCGTCCGCCGTCGCCGCCGCCTCGGGGCTGCGTCCGGCGGGGACGGCGGCTGCGCCGACGCTCTCCGGCGCGGAGCGTCGCGTGGTGGAGAAGGAGATGTCGGCGCTCGACCGCCGCATCAGCAAGCTCGCCCTGGACCGGAAGAAGCGGCTCGAGGCGTTCGGCGCGCACGACCAGTCCGACTACGAGGGGCTCGGCAAGCTGCAGGCGGAGCTGACCGCGCTGGACGCCGAGGTCGAACAGCTCGAGGAGCGGTGGCTCGAGGTCGCGGAGCAGCTCGGGGTGTAGCGCGGTCCGGGCTGCCGGACGGGCTCTTGCGGGGTCGGCGCTAGTCGCCGAGCCCCAGGATGAGCCGGCGCAGCAGTCCCGCCAGCTGGCCCTGGTCGGCGTCGGACACCCCGGCCAGGATGTCCCGCTCCGCACGGAGCAGGTCCGCGATGGCGGCGTCCACCGCGCGCCGTCCGGCAGCCGTCAGGGACACCAGGATGCCGCGGCCGTCCCGGGGGTCGGTCCGGCGGGCGACCAGTCCGCGTGCGGCCAGCCGGTCCACCCGGTTCGTCATCGTGCCGCTGGTGACCAGGGTCTGCTGCAGCAGGGCCTTGGGGCTCAGCTCGTACGGGTCACCCGCGCGTCGCAGTGCCGACAGGACGTCGAACTCCCACGGCTCCATGCCGCCCGCGTCGAACGCCTGCCGCCGGGCCCGGTCCAGGTGCCGGGCGAGCCGGTCCACCCGGGACAGCACGTCGAGCGGCGCGAAGTCCAGGTCCGGACGCTCCCGGCCCCACGCCGCGACGATCCGGTCGACCTCGTCCTCTGGCGGCATCCGTCCATCATGGCGTGGATCGGCGGCGCACGACCAGTGTCGGGCACATGGGAGGATGGTCGGGCTCCTCCGGGGGCGTTCCGCCTTGGTGTAATGGCAGCACGACGGCCTTTGGTGCCGTTAGGTCCGGGTTCGAATCCTGGAGGCGGAGCTCCTCGACGGGTCGGTCACTCCACCGAGGAGCGCGGGCGAGTGCTCATCTCGTGGGCGGTCGCGTCTGCTTCGGTCTCGTAGATCTCGCCCCAGGCGATGCTCGTGGGCATGGCATCGACACGCAGTTCTGCGTCAGGCAGACAGATCTGCACGAAGTGCGGGAACGCGGGGAAGGTCCACAGGTCTTCGTCCGCGAACCGACTCCAGAGCAACAATCCTCCGATGCCGAGCGGGTGGCCGAGTTCCTGACCGTTCAGCGGCGGATCGCAGCTGACCATCAGCGCATGGTGGCCGTTCGGCAGCTCGATCGGTCGTTCCACCTCGCACCGGAAGACGGACGAGAACCGCTCGCTGTCCATGGACGAGAGGAAGAAGACTTCTTGCATGTCAGGACTCCCCGTTCCGGCGCCGTGCGCTGCCTCGTCTCGTGGTTCGATGAGCAGTATGCCCACCGTCAGCCCACGCTGTGACACTCGCGGATGAGGAGACGATGATCCGCAGGACCCTCGCCGTGAGCGCAGCCCTCGCAGCCACGGCAGTCCTCGTGACGAGCTGCGCAGGAACAGCGGTGCGACCGGTCCAGACCGGCGCGACCTCGATCACACCTGATGCGGCGAAGCATGCCGTCACCGCCTTCGTCGACCGCTCGACGGCGGTGCTCGGCGGGGACTGGATGCCCCGGGGAGGCGCCGGGCTCAGCCCGTGCACGACGGGCGACGGCGACGACGGCGTCTCGTGGGTCCTCATCGTCGACCGCCCGGCCGGGGACGATCCACACGCTGACGTCGACGCCATCGAACGGATGTGGAAGCAGCGGGGTGTGACCACTGAGCGGTACCAGAGCGGCGGTGCCGATCCGATCGTGGGTGTCCGCGGCGCCGGCGGTCCGACGACCTCCGACGACCTCCGTCGACCTCTACGCCGACCCTCGTGGGTACGCGCTGACGGCGGAGTCTGAGTGCGCCGAGGGCGACTACGCCGACATGGTCCGACGCCAGGGTGACGCGACCGCGGGGTGACGCGAGCGGTGTCTGTCGGCGTCCGCACGGTCCTCCCGTGCAGGAGGTCAGTGGCCGGCGCCGAGGTTCCCGGCGAGGCGGCCGTGGAATGCCTGGCTGGCGTCGTTCATGCCGCGGATGTCGACCCGCTTGCCGTGCTGGTGGTACTTCGTCTCGATCGCGTCGAGCGCGGCGACGGTGGAGGCGTCCCAGATGTGTGACTTCGTCATGTCGATGACGACGAGGTCGGGGTCGTCGACGTAGTCGAACTGCGTGGTGAGGTCGTTGCTCGAGGCGAAGAAGAGCTCACCCTCGACCGTGTAGAGGGCGTGCTGCTCGCCGCTGTCGGTCGCCTCGATGCTCCGGGTCACGGAGGTGAAGTGCGAGACCCGTCGGGCGAAGACGACCATCGCGGCGATCACGCCGATGATGACGCCGATGGCCAGGTTGTCGGTGGCGACGACGATGACGACGGTGAGGACCATGACGATCGTCTCCCCGACGGGCATCCGCTTGAGCGTCGAGGGCTTGATGCTGTGCCAGTCGAAGGTGCCGATGGAGACCATGACCATCACGGCGACGAGGGCAGCCATCGGGATGATCGCGACGATGTCGCCGAGCCCGACGACGAGGACGAGCAGGAACACACCGGAGAGGAAGGTGGAGATGCGGGTGCGGGCTCCGGAGGCCTTGACGTTGATCATCGTCTGGCCGATCATCGCGCAGCCGCCCATGCCACCGAACAGCCCGGAGGCGATGTTCGCCACCCCCTGCCCGAGGGCTTCGCGGGTCTTGCGGGAACCGGTGTCGGTGACCTCGTCGACGAGCTTCGCCGTCATCAGCGATTCGAGGAGTCCCACCAGGGCCATCGCGAGGGCGTAGGGGGCGATGATCGTCAGCGTCTCGAGGCTCAACGGGACGTTCGGGATGAACAGCGTCGGCAGGCTGTCCGGCAGCTTGCCCTCGTCGCCGACGGTCGGGATCGCGAGGGATGCGAGCACGGTGACGAGGGTCAGGACGACGATCGCGACGAGCGGTGCGGGGATGGCCTTGGTGAGCCGGGGCAGGAGCACGATGATCGCGATCCCGGCGGCGCCGATCGGCCAGACGAGCCAGTCGACGCCGAAGATGTTCGGCAGCTGCGCGGTGAAGATCAGGATCGCGAGCGCGTTGACGAACCCGACCATCACCGACCGTGGCACGAACCGCATCAGCTTCGCCGCTCCCAGCCCGCCGAGGACGAGTTGGAAGACCCCGCCCAGCAGGACGGTGGCGATGAGGTAGTCGAGGCCGTGGTCCTTCATGACCGGGGCGACGACGAGGGCGATGGCGCCGGTCGCGCCGGAGATCATCGCGGCACGTCCGCCGACGAACGAGATCACCACGGCCATCACGAACGCCGAGAACAGGCCGACGCGCGGATCGACGCCGGCGATGATCGAGAACGAGATCGCTTCCGGGATCAGCGCGAGGGCCACGACGAGGCCAGCGAGGACCTCACGGAGCAGGATCCTCGGGTTCCGCAGGGCGGACAGGACGGTGGGACTGTGGTGCACCTGGACGGGCACGGACTGCGTGACGGTCGTCACGGTTCTCCTTCGGTGAGGGAAGCGGACGCTCGGCGCCCGCGGGGGAATGTCGTGGGGCGCTTCGTCGCGCACGCCGATCGCAGGAGGACCGGCGGAGAGCCTGACCCTTCCGTAACGAGAGGGTTGGCTGCTTCCGACTCTAACGCAACGGAAGGGTTGGTGCGCAAGTGGGCAACGAAGACACGACGGCGACGAGTGGGCTGTTGATGTACCTCGGCGCGGTCGCGGAGCGCGCATCGGCCTCCGCGGCGCGGTGACACGACGTACCGCGGCTGCCCTCCACAGCGCTTCCACGAGTCGCTGAACGACGGATGCTGCTCGTCTGCTCAGGAATGTCAGTGGGGTCCGGCATCATGGACAGCAGTTCGCGAAGCCCGTTCGGGTCGGGTCAGCGAGCACCCCGGAGCTGGTACCTGTAGGGCAGGTACCAGCTCCGCCCAGCTCCGTGATCGGTGCGGCGCCGGTCGGTCGGTCAGCGACCAGCCGTCATCCCCCGGCGGTCCACGCGGCGGCGACGCTGCGGTCGACGACCCGGCGCCATCCTTCCGGAGCGGCCGGGTCGTGGCAGGCCATCCCCGCCATCCAGAGCACGGTCATCAGGTCATCGACGGTGAAGTCGGGGGAGAGGGCCCCGGCGGCGTGGGCGTTGTCCACGAGTTCTGCTCCGAGCGCCATCGACCGTTCACACGCGTTGATGAGGAGGACGGCGTCGGGGTACCGCCGGAGCATCGCGTCGTTCATGGCCGGGTCGCTCCGCTGCAGGTCGATCATCTCGGCGATGAAGGTCTCGAGCTGCGCGCGCGGAGTGTCCTGGGCCAGTGTCCGTTCCCGGAGGGTCCGGAGCTTCGCGCCCGCGATGTCCGGCACGACGGCGTCGATGAGGTCTTCACGCGAGCCGATGCGGTTGTAGAGCGTCCCGATGCTCACACCGGCTTCGCGGGCGATGTCCTCCAGTGGCGCGGAGAGCCCTCGCTGTGTGAAGACCGCGATGGCGGCGGCGCGCAGCTTCTCGACGTTCGCCTGCGCATCTCGGCGCAGGCGGGGGGCGGTGCTCACAGCGACTCCGAAGGATCTTGAGGGCGTCCTCAACATAGGCTCAAGTGGATTTGAGGACGACCTCAACTTACCGCACCGACACTAGGTCCCCCAGCGGGCCGCGGAAGGACACACCATGCCCCTCATCACGATCATCGGAGCAGGACCCGGCCTGGGGCTCGCGATCGCCCGGGCATTCGGGCAGAAGGGCTTCGACGTGGCTCTCGTGGCCCGCGACCGATCGAAGGTGGACGCCCTCGCCGCACAGCTCACCGCGGAGGGCATCCAGGCTCGCGGGTTCACGGCCGACGTCGGCGCGCCCGACACGATCCGGGCCGCACTCCGCTCCATCCGGGAGACGCTCGGCCCGATCGACGTCCTGGAGTTCTCCCCGGCCGACCGGACTCTGGAGTCGGTCGATGCCGTGGACGTGACGATGGAGAACCTGCAGCCGCAGATCGACTTCTACCTCGGAGGCGCCATCGCGGCCGTCGGTGAGGTCCTGCCGGACATGGTCGCCGCGGGTTCCGGCACGGTGCTCGTGACGACCGGCGGCGGTGCACTTGCGCCGACGCCGGTCCGCGGGAACGTCAACATCGCCGCGGCGGGGCTCCGCAACTGGACGCTCAACCTCAACGCGGCCCTGGCGGAGAAGGGTGTCTACGTCGGCTTCGTCGCCATCACCGCACTGATCGGGGGTGGGCGACCGGATGCCGAGCCGGCGGTCATCGCGCAGTCCTACGTGACGCTCCACGACGAGCGGCGGGACGCCGAGCTGCACTACGTCGCGTACGACGGCTGACGCCTGGTGATCACTCGCCGCGGCTGCCGCTGTCGCCTGCAGCGCCTGCGGCGGCCGCGGCGAACGACCGGAGCGTGGCGACCTGCTGCGCGGTGCTCGGCGGATCGGCTGACATCTGCCACGTCGACACCAGCGCGATCATGCCGCCGATCGTGAAGGTCCGAGCGTCCCCGGTGAGTGCGATCTCCCGTCGGTGACGACCGTGATCCGACTCCGTCAACCACGTCGTCATCGCCGACGCCAGCACTTCGGCGACGCGCTCGCCGCGTGGGATGGCGCGGAGCTTGTCGAAGAACTCCCGATCCGCGCGCCCTGCGGTGAGCAACGGTTCGATGCCGCGCGCCCGGACTGCGTCGGTGAGGGCCTGCGGGAGGTTCGCCGCACTCTGGTCGAGCGGCAGCCAGTCATCGAGCAGGCGGCTGATCCAGAGGTCCGTGGCCAGGTCCCCGACGTTGCCGTAGTGGTTGTGGAGTGCCTGTCTGCTCAGGCCGGCTCGCTGCGCCACGGCGCTCATCGGGATCGTCTCGCCCTTCGGTGCCTCGGACACCAGGGCCGCCAGTGCCCGGATCAGGGCCGCGCGGGTGCGGGTGACACGCGGGTCCACGCGCTGGGCCCCGAGTGTCGCCGTCTTCGTCGGGTCGGGCATGACTCCATCTTGCCAGAGCTCGACCGCTGATGTACGTTCGTCATCTATTGGACAACTGTAAAGGAAATGATGACGCACGTGACTGAGACGGCACCTCGCCGGGGAGACGTTCCGCAGCACCCCGAGTTCGAAGCGGCGGTCGCCGGCGGTTCGCTCGACTCCGAAGGGCCGGGGTCGGCCCATCGCTACCGCAACCTGGTCCTCGGTGGGATCGCGATCCTGCTCCTGGCGATGGCGATGCTGACGAGCTACTCGAGCGCGTTCGGCAACCCGACGCCGAACAACGTCCAGCTCGCGGTCACCGGCGACGCCGACACGATCGTCGCGCTCGAGCAGCAGGGATCGCTGGACCTGACGGTCGTGGCGTCCGCTCGACAGGCGCGCGCCGCAGTGCTCGACCGTGACGTCGACGGCGCCGTCGTCCTGCCGGCACCCGGCAAGGGAGGCGTCACCACCTACATCGCCAGTGGTGGTGGGCGCGGCCTCGGCCAGGCGATCTCCGGTGTCGGCGACTCGATCGCGGCGAAGCTGCAGACCACCAACACGGCCACCGACCTCGCACCGCTGCCGAAGAAGGACCCGGTCGGATCGGTCGAGTTCTACGCGATCCTCTTCGCGGGGCTCGGCGCCGCCCTCGGCGCGACGGTGTTCGGACGCATCCTCGGCACGGTCGACACGGCGACGAAGTTCGTCGAGCGCAGTGTGGTCCTCGTCCTCTACGCCGGTCTGCTCGCCGGTCTGATCACCCTCTGGATCGACTCCGGTCTCGGGGCGGTCACGGTTGGTCCCTGGGCCGTGTTCGGCGTCCTCTGGCTGACCGGGGTCGCGATCGGGGGAGCGGTCACCGGTGTGGCCGCCCTGGGCGGGACCATCGCGGCACTCGCCATGACACTCGCCCTGGTGATCCTCGGCAACACGTCCTCCGGCGGTCCGCTCGGCATCCACGTCCTCAACGACTTCTTCCAGACACTCTCGTACGTCTTCCCCCAGGGCGACGCGCTCGACCTGCTCCGGTCCGTCCAGTACTTCGACGGCGCGGCCGTGGCTGTCCCGATCATCCGGCTGGGGATCTGGGCAGGAGCGGGCATCCTGCTCACCCTGACGGCGATGCTCATCCGGACCCGGCGAGAGGCTGCGGCGCGTTCCGGAGCCGGTCGCGGGACGGTGGTCCTGCCGTCGACCTCGTCGTCCTGAGGCCGGCGGGACATCAGCGTCCCCGACCGCTCGGACAGCTTCCTGGCCGAGCGGGAGGGGCCACCAACACCACCACTGCAGAACCGCAACCAGCCCTCGTCACCGAGGACGATCGGAGGACCGAATCATGCCAGGGAAGATCGACGTGCACCAGCACCTGCTCCCGCCCCGTTACTTCGAGGCGCTCGCCGCGGCAGGATCGCGAGCGATGGGCGTCGGCGCCCCGGGGCAGGCGCAGCCCGCGACGGGCGGGAGCGCCCAGTGGGATCCGTGGGGGGACAGCGGCGGGACGGCACCGCGTCGTGGTCCTCGGGCCATCGGCGGCTGGTCGATGCCGGAGTGGAGCCCCGGGGCGGCGATCGCGATGATGGACGAGGCGGGCATCGAGACGGGCATGCTGTCGATCAGCGCGCCGGGTGTCCACTTCGGTGACGACGCCGCGGCCCGCGATCTCGCGCGTGAACTGAACGACCACCAGGCCGAACTGGTCCGGGAGCAGCCGGACCGTTTCGGGCACTTCGCGGTGCTGCCGCTGCCGGACTTCGACGGTGCCGTCGCCGAAGCCGTGCGCGCACTCGACGAGCTCCACGCAGACGGTGTACTCCTGCTGTCGAACGCGCACGGTCGGTACCTCGGCGATCCCGCGTACGAGCCGCTTTGGACCGAGCTCGCGGCACGCTCGGCCGTGGTCTTCGTCCATCCCACCGCTCCGCCGATCCAGCAGTTGCCCGGCATGCCCACGGCACTGCTCGACTTCCCGTTCGACACCACCCGGACCGCCGTCGACCTCGTCGCCCACGGCGTGTTCGACCGGCACCCGGAGCTCCGAGTGATCCTCTCGCACGCCGGCGGGTTCCTGCCCTACGCCGCGAGTCGGTTCAGAGCCGCCGCGATGTTCAACCCAGGCACCACACCGGAGGGCATCCAAGCGGGGCTGCGCAAGTTCTACTTCGACACGGCCCTGTCGGCGACACCCACGTCTCTGCCGTCACTCCTGGCCTTCGCGGAGCCGGGTCACGTGCTCTACGGCAGCGACTTCCCCTACGCGCACCCGGACTGGACCGCTCGTTTCGACCACTGCCTGGAGACCTACGACGGCCCTGGCGCGGAGCGGCTCGGGGACGTGGACCGTTCCGCTGCCGAGCAGCTCTTCCCGCGCTTGGCGTGACCTGACGCCACGGTCGCGCGGGCCGTCGCCGCGCGGGCCGTCGCCGCACTCGGCGACAACGGCCCGGCGGCGGTCAGCACCAGCTGAGGTCAGCGCCCGCTGAGGTCGTACGGCGTCGCCGTCGAGTCGACCGTCGTCAGGTACCCGCCGTCCGACAGGTCCGTCGGCAGGGTGATGGTGCGGGTCACCGACGGCTTCGCGCCCGCCGTGCCGACCTGCGTGATCGTGCCCTCACCACCGCGCGTGACGAACACGCTCGTGCCGTCGTCGGTCGCCGCGGCGAAGCGCACGGCCGTCGCGGTCGCCGACTGTCCGGCGACCGGACCGTGTCGCAACGGCTGGAGTGCGACGGACGTCCTGCGGCCGTCGTAGATGCCGTCGGCCTGCTTCTGCACCAGGACGAGCGAGTCGCCGGAACCCGACGTCAGTGCGACGGCGGCGAACCGCGACGTGACGACCGCGCGGGTGAACAGCCCCGTCCCGAGTGCGACGCTCCGGATGCTGTCCGACGACGTCGACGACGCGGTGAGGTACGCGGGCACCCGGTCCCAGCTGGTGCCCGCGGTCGTGGTGCCGGCCTGCGCGCCGATCGCGGTCGTGCCGTCGGGAGCCATCCGCGGGCGGTAGCTCTGCACGCTCGGCTGCGGGTAGGCGGCGGAGCTGGAACCCGTGAACCCGTTCTTCGTGAGCCGGACCGTCTGCACGCCGGTGGCGAGGTCGGAGCCGATGACGGTGCCGGTCGCGTTGACGACCGGGCCGTGCGGGTACGCGCCCAGCGGTGTCGTCGCGATCCGGTGTGGCCGCGTCGCACCCCGCATGATGTCGGACACGGAGTAGGCGTCGAGCCGGCCGCCGGCGGTGACGACCAGGCGCAGGGGGCTGCCGACCAGGAAGGTCTCGACCTCCTCGGTGCCGCGCTTGCCGGTCGTGGCCAGTGTCACGGCGGAGGTGGTGATGTCGGCCGTGTGGGCGACCTCCCGTCCGAGGTCGATGACGGTGACGCGCTGGTGTGTGGAGCCGTCGAAGTCTGAGCCGACCGCGAGGTGGCGGCGGGAGGTGTCGGTGGCGAGCCAGCCGGCGCGTTCCCAGCGGCCGTCGGCGTTCGGGACGGCGTAGTGCTGCACGATCCGCGCCGTGCCTCCGGAGCCGATGGCGAGGACGTCGAGCTGTGGCTTCGACTCGTCCATGAACGCGATCCGCCCGTGGCCGAGCTGGACGGTGCCGGCGTGCGTCCCGAGCGTGACACCGCGGAGGGTCGCGGTGCGTCGGCCGGTGACGGCGTCGTTGACGTAGAGGCGTCCGGCAGGTGCGTCCGCGGTGACGAGCCAGCTGTGGTGCGCCCTCGGTGCCGCGGCGGCCGGAGTCGCGGGGGCGACGGTGGCAACGAGGGGCAGGGCGCCGGCCAGGACGAGAGCGGGGACGAGGAGGGTGTGGCGGGGCGACATGGAACTCCTGGAGATCGGGATGGGCGAGGTCTAGATGATAACTGTTATCAACAAGCCCGACCCCGATCGGCCAGGGAGCAGAACATTCAGCTTTGCAGCGAAGTCATATCACTGTGATGCTATTGTTCGAACCGGGAGACACACCTCTTCCCCGGATCGAAGGACACCCCATGTCGACCACCCCGCACCACCGCCCCCGCGTCCTGGTCACCGGCGCGAGCATCGCCGGCCCCACCGTCGCCTGGGGCCTCGACCGCTCCGGGTTCGACGTGACGCTGCTGGAGCGCTCGCCGGAGCAGCGGACCACCGGCCAGAACATCGACATCCGCGGCCTCGGGCGGGACGTGTTGCGGAGCATGGGTCTCCGCGACACCGTGATGCAGCACCTGACCGGCGAGCAGGGCACCCGCTTCGTCCGCGAGGACGGGAAGCCCTACGCGGTGTTCCCCCGCGCGGAGGGTGAGGACGGACCCACCGCCGAGATCGAGATCCTCCGCGGCACGTTCGCCGGCATCCTGGTCGACGCGCTGCCGGACTCGATCGACCGACGCTACGGCGACTTCGTCGTGGGTGCCGAGCAGGACGACTCCGGCGTGTGGGTCCGCTACGACCGCGGCGCTCCTGAACGTTTCGACCTGGTCGTCGTCGCCGAGGGCCGCAGCTCCCGCACCCGGCGCATCCTGTTCGCGGACGAGACCGAGTACCGCGACTTCGGGGTGAGCATCGCCTACGGCACGATCGACCGCACCCCGGACGACGTCGACCTCTGGGACTGGTACACGGCATCGCGCGGTCGGGTCGCCTCGATCCGCCCGGACAACGAGGGCACGATCCGGGCGAGCCTGTCCTTCGAGTCGGAGCCGATGGGGTTCGAGCGCCTGCCGGTCGACGTGCAACTGTCGATCCTGCGCGAGCGCTTCCGCGGCGCGGGATGGCAGTCCGAGCGCATCCTCGACGGCTTCGCGGCGCGTCCCGTCGAGTTCTACACGCAGCGCATGGAGCAGGTCGTCGTGTCGCGCTGGAGCAAGGGACGGGTGGTCCTGCTCGGTGACGCCGCGTGGGGGTCCGGCCCGACGGGCATGGGCACGACCCTCTCGTTGGTCGGCGCGCACGTCCTCGCCGGCGAGCTGGCCAGCGAGCTGGCCCGGGCCGCGCGGGACGGTGACGGCACCCTCGCCGCGAGCGCGGTGCGCCGAGCTGCCGGACGCTACGAGGGCCTCCTGCGCGGGTACGCCGACAGCGCGCAGGGGCTGCCGCGCGGCGGAGCGAAGCTCATGCACCCGTCGTCCCGTCTCGGAGTCCGCGCCGTGCAGACAGCCCTCCGGATCGCTGCGTCCGCCCCGGTGCGGAGGTTCGCGCAGGCGAACCTGCTGACCAGCGAGAAGCACGTGCCGGTGCTGCCGCACTACCCGACCCTCCAGATGGTGTGACGGTCGCCCGCCGGGATCGGCCAGGATTGCGGACATGAGCGAGTTGCGGACCCAGACCCTCGAAGCCCTCCGCCACTACGCGGTCCGCTACCAGGAGTCGGCGCACCGCTTCGCGGCCTGGATGGACCTGCCGATGTCGGACGGCGCGGCGCTGGGCGAGGTGATCTGGGCGGAGAACGAGGGCGACCCGCTGTCGGCCGCGCGACTCCGGTGGCGGATCGGCATGACGTCCGGGGCCACCAACGCGCTGGTGAAGCGACTGGAGGAACGTGGCCTGGTCACACGCACCCGCGAGAGCGTGGACCGACGGATCGTGACGCTCCGCGCCACCGACGCGGCCCGCCGGCGAGCCGACGGTTTCTTCGGGACGCGGGTCCAGGGTCTGGAGGTCGCGCTCGGCCAGTACGACGACGGAACGCTGGAGGTCGTCCGTGAGTTCCTGGACCGCCTGGCGGCGGTGTTGCCCGGAGACCCGGGCAGGACCGGGGATCCGGACGCCTGAGAGGCTCGATCTGAGAAACGGGCACGTTTGCGGTCGGTGTCGCGTCCTCAGTAGCGTCGCTCAGTACACGATGCGAGACGTTGCCGAGGGACGGTGCCGTCGTCGACAGGAGCACCCGAATGACCACCGAATCCGTGATCACCAGCCCCTACCGGAAGACCGGAACCGCGACCGGCCCCCGCACCGGCGGCACGTCGACCTACTCGTCGTTGCTGCAGCAGGTGAAGGACGCCGGGCTGCTCAAACGCCGTCGCGGCTTCTACTGGTCGATGTTCGTCGCCCTCGTCGTCGCGACCGCCGCGTGCTGGGTCGTCTTCGCCCTGCTCGGTGACTCCTGGTTCCAGCTGATCGTGGCGGGTGCGCTCGGCGTGCTGTTCACCCAGTTCGCGTTCCTGTCGCACGAGGCCGCGCACCGGCAGGTGTTCGACTCCCGGAAGTGGAACGACCGTGCGGGCCGCTGGCTCGGCACCTTCGTCGTCGGGCTGTCGTACTCGTGGTGGATGAACAAGCACACCCGTCACCACGGCAACCCGAACACCGTCGGCAAGGACCCGGACATCGCGCCGGACGGCGTCGTGTTCATCCCCGAGGACGCTGCCGCCACTACCGGCCCGATGCGCTGGCTCGTCCGGCACCAGGGCTGGCTGTTCTTCCCGCTCCTGACGCTCGAGGGCATCAACCTGCACCGCCACGCGGTGACCTCGGTGCTCCGCGGGGTCGAGGGCAAGAGCGACCGCCGTGACCGTGTGGTCGAGGGCGTCATGCTCGCGGCGCGCTTCGCGATCTACCTGCCCATCGTGTTCGTGTTCCTGCCGTTCGGGATGGCGTGTGCGTTCCTCGGGGTGCAGCTGGCCGTGTTCGGCGTGATGATGGGCGCCTCGTTCGCCCCGAACCACAAGGGCATGCCGACGATCGCCCACGACGCCAAGGTCGACTTCTTCTCCCGCCAGGTCCGCACCTCGCGCAACATCCGCGGCGGCTGGTGGGTGTCGTTCCTGATGGGCGGCCTGAACTACCAGGTCGAGCACCACCTGTTCCCCTCGATGCCCCGCCCCGCGCTGAAGCAGGCACGACTGCTGGTCCGCGACCACTGCGACACCCTCGACGTGCCCTACACGGAGACCACCCTGCTGCGCTCGTACGGCATCGTCGTCCGCTACCTCAACCGCGTCGGACTCGCAGCACGCGACCCGTTCGACTGCCCGATGACCAGCGAGCTCCGCATCAGCTGACGCCGGACAGCACAACGGAACGGCACAGCGCACCGGCACGACAACGGACCGCGGGCCGACTCGATCTCGAGTCGGCCCGCGGTCCGTTCGTCGTCCGAGGTACTCAGACCGTGATCGTCTCGCCGTCGGCGACCGTCACCAGGTCGATGCCGGTGAGCTGCCCGGCGAACTGCGCGAACGACCCCTTGCCGACCTCGCTGAGCATCAGGTCGTGGATCTGCACGGCACGCTCCGGCCGCACGGCGCGGACGAAGTCGACGAGCTCGCCGAGCTTCGCCCACGGGCCGGAGGTCGGCACGAGCAGTGTCTCCACCGGCACACCCGGCGCCGAGTACGCGTCGCCCGGGTGGAACACGCGGCCGTCCACCAGGAAGCCGACGTTCGTCATCGGCGGCAGGTCGGCGTGGATCACGGCGTGGTCGCCCCCGAACACGCGGACCTCGAAGCCGCCCGCCGTGATCGTGTCACCGGGGGAGATGGCGACCACCCGGCCGTCGTGCGCACCGAGCGCGTCCACGACGGAGGCCGGCGCCCAGACGCGGAGCTCGGGCTGCGCGTCGAGTGCTGCGCTGAGGACCTCGGCGTCGAAGTGGTCGGGGTGGTCGTGGGTGACGAGCACGGCATCGGCTGCGGCGACGAGGTCCGCGGACGCCGACGTGTAGGCACCCGGGTCGAGGAGGACGCTGCGGTCGCCGTCGCGGAGGACCACGGTGGCGTGGGTGTGCTTGGTGAGTTCCATGACCGGAAGTGTACAGCCGACCTGTACACTTCTGCCCATGGCCCTGCGCGACTTCACGCTCGACGACGCGGACGCGCTGCGCCGCGCGATCGGCGACAGCACCCGTGCCGTCCGCCGCACCGAGACCACACCCGAGGGCCAGGTCGAGACGCTCGGCTTCCTGGCCCGCGACGGCGCCCAGAGCATCGCCGCGCTGGCACGACTCCGTCGCGTGCGGCACCAGTCGATGCGGGTGACGGTCGCCGACCTCGAGGCGCAGGGGCTCGTCGAGCGCTCACCCGACCCCG
>NZ_JASDDD010000068.1:0-1518 GCF_030407555.1 Curtobacterium sp. APC 4022 | reverse complement strand
GACGCCCGCGGGGTGCTCGTCTCGCTCACCGCGGCCGGCCGGACCACGATCGACGACCTCCGGGTCCGGCGCTCGGCCCGTGTCCTGGCCGCTGCCGAGCGAGCCCTGACGCCGGAGGAGCGCGCCGTCCTCGCGCACGCGGCCGACGCGATCGTGAAGCTCACCGCGGCGCTGGAGACGGACGGCAGCTGACCGGAGACGGACAGGAGGCGCAGTCCCGGCCCGCACCGCGCCTCCCGTCCGTCCCACCAGCCGCCGGCGGCCCCCACCGCCGCCTCGGGTGGACGCTGGGCGCCCGCCGCCGGTGACCCGGTACCAGCGGTGTACATTGAGCCACGTACGGACCATCCCGATGCGTGCGTTCCCGACGAGACCGTTGCCCTGACTCGGTTGCGGGTGCCCCGCCTGTCCCTGGGGGTCCACACCTGTGCACACCACCGCCGGCCTCCGCCGTGTACGCATCGAACTGGTCAGAACCGGTTCACCATGAAGTACGTCGTCTACGGACTGACATCCGTCCTCACCAGCAGTGCCGCCGCCTCCGCCGTGATGCGGTACGCGGTCGCCGTCGGCCGAGCCGGCACCAGCGACCTCGTCGCGATCCCGGCCGTCGACATCGCGGGCGTGCCGATCGCCGTCGAGGTCCTCCTCGGCCCGGGCGTCCCTGTCCTCGCCGAGCCCGCCGCGGACGACCTGCTCGAGCCCGAGCACCAGGAGTTCGTCGACGAACTGGCCGAGCGCACCCGTGTCCTGACGGGACGGCCTTCCGAGCGGGCCTGACCCCGGCCCGGGTCGGGTCAGTTGCTCCGGAGGACCAACGACCCGGCGCCGAACGGCAGCGCCCCGGCCCGGTACTCGAGCACTGCACCCGCAGCACTCGCTGCGTCGACCCGGACCGAGGCCGCACCGAAGCGCCAGCTGCGGTTGATGCAGAACACGGCGAACTCGACGCTGCCCTCGTCCGGCAGCACCCACGTGCCGGCGCCCCACTGCGCGGGCTGGCCGACGCCGTCCACGCTGACGGTCGGCCGCGCACCCCAGGCGAACCACGGCTTCTGCAGGCGGAGTCCGACCCGGCGACGGGTGGTACCGGACGGCAGTGGAGCCTCCGTCACCACCCGAGCGTCCCGGGCTCGCCCTTGAACGGCCCGACGATGTCCGCGGTGATCCAGCCGCCGTAGAAGTCGCCCTCCTGCGCGCGGACGCGTTCGCCGGCGACCTCGCACGAGTCCATCTGCGACGGGTACACGGCCACCAGGTCGCGCAGTTCGCCGTAGCCCTGCCACGGCGTGCGGTAGGTCCAGGCACCTCGACCGACGACCTGGTCGCCGCCGTGCACGTCGAAGTACGAGGCGCTGCCCTTGAACTCACACATGCTCGACCCGCTGGTCGGGACGAGAGCGTCGGGCGCGAAGTCCGCGATCGGCAGGTAGTACACCGGCGGGTGGCTCGTCTCCAGCACGCGCACAGCACCGGTCGTGTCGGCGATCACCTGTCCGCCGAGCCGGACGACGACCC
>NZ_JASDDD010000067.1:0-17226 GCF_030407555.1 Curtobacterium sp. APC 4022 | reverse complement strand
GTGAGTGACGGGTGGTGTGCCGGAGCGGGGCGGTCCGCGACGGAGTTCAGTCGACGGCTGGCGCCGTTCCCGGTCTCCCGCCGGTACGCCGACCTGCTCGACCAGGTCTCCGACGTCCCGCGGACCACCGCCCGCTGATCCCGGACGAGCACGACAGGTCGTCAGCGAGCCCGCGCACCGTCAGCGCAGGCGCCGGGCGACGCGCCGCAACACCGAACCGAGCCCCCGCTGCGGTGCCGCTCGTCGCTCGACGAGGAACCGCCATCCGTCACGGCGATCGGCCAGCGGCTGCAGGGGGTCCGCTGCGGGCAACGGCGGCAGGGGCATCCGTGCCGTCACGACCGGCAGCCGCACCCCGGACGGCTCGGAGACGACCTCCACGGTGTGGCGGCCGACAGCGAGGCCGTCCGCTCCGAGGTCGGCCTGCCACCGTCGACCGTCGTCATCGACCGTCACCGGCAGGCGGGCCTCGCCACCGGAGACGACGAGCGTCAAGCCGGGAGGCGCGGCCTGGCCCCGGAGCGGACCCCCGAGCCCGAGACCGGTGCCGGTCGGTTCGGCCCGATCGACGACCAGCGGCACCACGTGGCGGAGGCGCGACGCAACGACGAGGGCCTCCGGGCCTCCTGCCCGGATCGCGTCCGCCATGACGCCGACCAGACCCTCCCCGTCGTCGGGGAGCGGGAGCGCGCGCAGCCGCGGCAACCAGGCCCCGATGACGGCCGGTTCGACGTCGTCCGCGGCGTTGACCAGGGCCGGGAGCAGTCCGTCGGCCACCAGCGCGGCGACTGCGTCCGTGCTCGTGCGGTCTGCTCCGCCGAGCGTCGTCAGTGCATCGATCCAGGCCGCTGTCCGCTCAGTTGCGTCAGCGCTGCCGGAGCCGACGGCGAAGCGCACCGCTGCGGCCCAGCCGCCGTCCATGACCAGGTGCCAGAGCGCCCGACGCTGTGGAGCGACGTCCGCGAGCCCGCCGAGACCGATCGCCGCCACGAGCGGTGCCAGTGCCGCGGCGACGGCTGACGTCGCCGCGTCGTCCGGACGGCCGAGCAGGAAGCGGTGCAGATGAGCCCACCCGTCGGCGTCCAACACGACCTCGGCGTGCTGGCGTCGCAGCGCGGGGTCCTCGGCCACCAGCGTCGCGCACCGCAGCTCCTGCTCGAGGTACCGGATCGTCACCGCGGCGTCCGCTCGGAGTGAGAGCGACGTGCCGTCACCGCGGTCGCGGTAGAGGTAGACGCAGTCCTGCACGACGTCGACCCGTGAAGCTGCGGCGACGGCGCGCGTCATCGGTTCGATGTCCTCGAGGCTCGGCACCTCCGGGAAGCGGAGTCCGGCCCGGTCCCAGAACGAGCGGCGGAACACCCGGTTCCAGCAGGCTCGGCCAGCCAGGAGCGCCGGGGCTTCCCCCGGCGCGACCGAGCGTCGCGGGGCGTCGAAGAGCTGCCACCGAGCGGTCGGGCTCCAGGTCTCGGTCGGCGAGAACTTCAGGTGGTCGCCGACGACCATGTCCGAGCCGCTCGTCGAGATGGCGTCGAGCATCGCCCGGTACGCCCCGTCCGGAACGAGGTCGTCCGCGTCGGCGAAGACGAGGTACTCCCCCGTGGCGGCGTTAATGCCCTCGTTCCGGGCGGCTGCGGCGCTGCCTGCGCTCGAGCGCAGCAGGTGGATGCGCGGATCCCCGGCTGACACCGCTGCGACGAGCGCGGCGGTGTCGTCGGTCGAGCCGTTCTCGACGACGAGGACCTCCATGTCGTCGATGCCCTGGGCCAGGACCGTCTCGAGGAGGTCCGTGATCCAGGGGGCGCTGTCGTGTGCGGGGACGATGACGGACAGGGACATGGTAGACCTCCAGCTCGCCGTGACAGCGGGTCGCGGCGACGTCAGGGAGTGTGGTCGAGCGCTTCCATCGCTGCGACGACGCGCTCGCAGTTCGCACCGTCACGGAACGCGAACGTCTCGCGGACACGCTCTGCGTAGGGCGCTGCGTTCGTGAAACCAGCCGCCGCATGTGCTTCGAGCGCCGAGATCACGGCTGCCTCGTCCTGCTCGACCGGGCCGAAGCCGTGCCGCGTGAAGTCGAAGTAACCCTGACGGCCGACGTGCGTGCCGTCGAAGAAGGACGCGCGGTCGAACTGGAAGTAGACGAGCGGGATGTCGAGGTACGCCGCATCGAAAGCCAGCGACGAGTAGTCCGTCACGAACATCGCCGTCTTGGCGAGGACGTCCTGGACGTTGTCCCGAGAGAAGTCCAAGATGCGGACGTCGCTGGGGAGGTCGAATTCATCGAGGTAGGCGCGCATGTTCGGATGTGGCATGAATGCGAGTGTCTTGCCGTGCTGCGCGGCCAGATCCCGCAACGTGTCGGAAGCGAGGAGCGCGCGGTACCGCTTCGCGTACTCGCTGGAGCCGAAGTCCTTGATCGGGAGGCGCTTGTTCGAGCCCTCGACTCGTTCGCCGAGGAGACCCTGACGCCAGGTCGGCATCACCAGGATGAGATCACGGTCCTCGGCGTCGACTGCCTGCCGCCGACGGAGGAGTGCGTCGTGCCGGGGAAGGCCGGTGAGCACGACCTCGTGTGACGAGAACGAGTACGGCCCGTGTCCGGCGATGGCCTCGAACTCGGTGGGCGTGGTGGTGACGAAGACGTCGATCTTCTTCCAGCTCAACCACCGTGACAGGTCGTTGTGGATGACGCCGTGCTGGAGGAACGTGTACCGGAAGCGTGATCGGCCGTACCGACGTTGGTTCAACGGCTGCGTCACGTACGCGTCCGCGTGGGACGAGGCGAGGTGGTCGGCATGCAGCAGGAGCATCTTCCACTGCCAGCTGCCGTGGGCGACCAGGCGGAAGCCGTCAGCGTGCAACCGCGACCAATCAGCTGACCCCTCGCTCAGGACGAACCAGGCGTTGATGTCGGGCCGGTTGTCGCGCACCCAGCGGTACAGGTGCTCGGCGTTGTCGTTCGCGTCGGTGTCCCGGTCCATGAAGACCCAGGCGTGCTCGTAGCGGCTCCGGACGCGCGAGGTCTTGAGCGAGAACTCGAGGATCTCATCACTGATCACGCTCTTGCTGAAGTTCCTCCGCGTCTTCCGCCACGACTGACGCAACCGGCGCACGCCGTGCCGGACCGCATCGACGTCACCGGGAGCGAAGCGGTCGCGCACCTGGCGCCGGATCCCCATGATCGCCGGGTTGATCTGCCGGTTGGTGAGCCCTTCCGGGCCGGCAACCACGTCGCCGCGGGTCACCTGCATCAGGGTCCCGTCGAGGCGGATCTTCGTCCGCTGGCCCCGCTCGAACCACAGGTGACGCTCTCGGATGAGCGTCTGCCCGTAGAACGTGTAGTCGCGAACGGTCTCGTGCGTCGGCTCGACGACCAGGCCGTCGACCTCGAAGACCTCTTCGGGCAGCGGCCCGGAGAACCAGTAGGAGACCTTGACCTGCTGTCTGCCTTCGTCCACGTCGGACAACCGCACGTAGTCCTGTCGGATCGGCTCGCCCGAGTACCCGCGCAGCAGCGCCTGTCTGACCGCGAACTCGACGTGCATGAGGTCGAAGCTCCGGATCGCATCGTCAGCGATCAATGCACGGATCTCACCGACGAGTTCGTGGAAACGCGGCAGGACGTCCAACGGAGCAGCTGCGGAGAGCGACTGCACAGCGAGCTGCTCCTTGAAGTACCAGAACAGGTCGTACAACACGGTGTTCTCGACCCACCGGGGCACCGCGTCGTGGACGACCCCGGCCAGCCGGAGAACGTCGAGGTAGCCGTGTTCGAGCACGGCCGTGTACTTCTCGCGCATCCGGAAGCTCTTCTCGAGCAGCGACGAGCCGTCTCCACGGGTCCGGTACAGGTACTTCGCCGAGGCCATCAGTCCGGTCCGGTCGCTCCTCGACAGCAGCATGTACCGCGCGATGAAGTGTCCGTCTTCGAAGTTGGGTCGCACCCGGTCGTCGAACCGGAGGCCGTGCTCCTGGATGAGCGAACGACGCATGAAGGACGAGTTCACGCTGAGCTGGATGATCGGGTCCGCGTGCAGGTTGACGATGCGCGATCCCTTGCCGAACTTCCGGCGCTGCGGGTGGTTGTCGCGGATCTCGCCTGACTCGAGCAAACGCATCTGGTGCGCCGCGAGCAGGTTCACCGGTTCGTCTCGACTGCTGTCGCCGTAGAGAGCGATGAACTTGAAGACCTCGGTGAAGTACTGCTCGTCGAGGACGTCGTCGGGGTCGGTGAAGGTGATCCACTCCCCGACGGCGTGCTCGAGTCCGGCGTTGCGTGCCTCGGCGACCCAGCGGTTCTCCTGGGCGAGCACGACGACGTGGTGTTCGCGTCCTACCGCCCAGTCCCTGATGATCTGGTGGCCGCCGTCGGTGGAGCCGTCGTCGACGAAGACCAACTGGACGTTGGCGATGCCGATCGCCTGGGCGGCGAGGGAGTCGAGGAACGCAGGGAGGTAGCGCGCGACGTTGTAGGTGGCGATGACCGCGCTGACCAGGAACGCACTCCCCTGGTCATGGACCGCTGCGTCCTGCTGTCCGGTCGGTGTTGCGCTGTCGTCGGCTCCGTTGCCCATGTTCTCCACCATCAGACGGTCTTGTTGTACGCGGCCACGACGTCTTCCGTCTTGCCGATCTTCTGGAGCTCGCCCTCGTTCAGCCAGGCGACCTCGTCGCACATGTCCTTCACGGTCGCCATCGAGTGCGAGACGAGGATGACCGTGCGGCCCTCCGCCTTCATCTCCTTGAACTTCGTCCGACAGCGCTTCTGGAACGTCGCGTCCCCCACCGCCAGGACCTCGTCGACGACCAGGACGTCGGGCGTCACGGCGACGGCCACGGAGAACCCGAGTCGGACGTACATGCCCGACGAGTAGTTCTTCACCGGCTGGTCGATGAAGTGCCCGACGCCGGAGAACGACACGATCTCGTCGAACTTCCGGGTCACTTCCTTCCGGCTCATCCCGAGGATCGAGCCGTTCAGGAAGACGTTCTCGCGGCCGGAGAGCTCGGGGTGGAAGCCGGAGCCGACCTCGAGCAGCGAAGCCTGCTTGCCGCGGGCGGTGATGGAGCCCTGTTCGGGCCACAGGATCTTCGCCAGGCACTTCAGCAGGGTCGACTTGCCGGACCCGTTCTTGCCGATGAGTCCGAAGGTCGTGCCCTGCGGCACCTCGAACGAGACGTCCTTGAGCGCCCAGAAGTCCTCGTGCACGGACTTCTTGCCGCGCATGACCATGCTCTTCAGCGAGTCGTTGCGCTCGTGGTACATCCGGAAGCGCTTGGAGACGTTCTCGACGGTGACAGCAGCATCGTTCACAGGAGTTCGGCCAACTTCTTCTCGTTGCGGGAGAACACGACGTAGCCGATCGCGAGCGAGACGCACCCGGCGAGTGCGCACGCGACCAGGTCGCCCCATTCCGGCAGTCGGTTGTCGTACATCAGGTTCCGGAAGACCTCGGAGAAGCGCTCGATCGGGTTGAGCTTGTAGATCGTGATGATCCACGGGTGTCCGGCCTTGTCCGCGGCGTTCTGGACGAGCGACAGGGGGTAGATGATCGGCGACAGGTACATCCACATCTGCAGGCCGATGCCCACGAGGTGCTGCATGTCGCGGAAGTGCACGTTGACGATCGACAGCACGAGTCCGAGCCCGGCGGAGAACATCGCCAGGAAGACCATGGTGAGCGCGATGACCGGCAGGAACACGAACCACTTCGACCCGAAGATCGCCAGCGCGATGAGCAGGACGCCCATCTCGACGAGCCAGGTGAAACCGAAGGACCCGACGGCTGCGAGTGGCAGCGTCATCCGGGGGAAGTAGACCTTCTTGATGAGCGACCCGTTGGCGACGATCGAGGTCATCCCGGCGTTGATCACGTTGCGGGCGAAGATCCACGGCAGCAGTCCGCACATCAGCCAGAGCGGGTAGATCTGCAGGCCGCTCGGGTCGCCGACCTCGAGCCGGGCCCGGAAGATGAACGAGTACACGATCGTGTAGATCAGCATCGTCGCGAGCGGGTTGATCAGCGACCACAGCTGCCCGAACACGGTGCGGCGGTACTTGCCCTTGACCTCGCGTGCGGTGAGGTTGGCCAGCAGTTCGCGCGACGCCATCAGGTCGTTGAAGTACGTCATGCTGCGGTTGCTGACTCCTCCGGGGCGCAGCGGAGCGCTCCTGGTGCAGGGTTCGGGGACGAGACATTCTCGCACAGTGCTGCGCACGACCGGCTCGCGCCGGAACCGCAAGGCCGACTGGATGGCGAGCAGGTGCATTGCTGAACAACTTTCGATGAATCAAGTAGTGTCGACAGGTGCTCGTCAGCTTCGCCAACCACTCCACCGCCCCGGCGAACCTGGGTGGCGCAGAGCGTTCCCTCCTCCGTTTCGTGGAGGACTGGGCGGCGATCGACCCGGAGTTCACCCCGCACTTCGTCACGAAGGCCCCCCGCGGCAAGTTCATCGAGGCGCTCGAGGAACGCGGCCTGCAGTACGACGCGTTCCGGTTCCGCGGCTGGGCGCTGCCGAGCCCGCAGCCGGCTCCGGCAGCGGAACGCGCCGCCTTCGGGACGGTCGACTACGCCGCGGTGAACGCGATCATCCGGCTCTACGAGCGGAAGCGACCGGACCTCGTCGTCGTCAACACCGTCGTCGCGCCGTGGGCGTCCTTCGCCGCCGCCGTGCTCGGGATCCCCCAGGCGTGGTTCGTCCGCGAGTACGGCGACCTCGACCACGGCCTGCACTTCCAGACCGGACGCGCCGCGACCCTCGGTGACATCGGTCTGCTCGCCAGCGCGGTGGTCACGAACTCCGGCGCGATGCGCGACCACCTCGCGCAGTACATGCCCGCCGACGAGATCTCGATCGCCTACCCGTCCGTCGACGTCGCTCGACTGCAAGCGACCCGCGGCCACACCCCCGCCGTCCCGCCGTTCCCCCAGGACGACCCGGGCCTCCGGATCACCGTCGTCGGCCGGGTCGAGGCCTCGAAGGGCCAGCAGCGGGTCATCGACGCGCTCGGGCTGCTCCGCGACCGTGGCGTCACCGCGAGCGTCTGCTTCGTCGGCAGCTGGAAGCACCCGGGCGAGGACCAGCGTCTGACGGACCGTGCCCGTGCGCTCGGCGTCGCCGACCACGTCGTCTTCACCGGCGAGCAGACCACGCCCGCCCCGTACATCGACGCCGCTGACGTGTGCGTCACCGCGTCGACGATCGAGGCCTTCGGGCGCACCACCGCCGAGTACATGGCCCTCGGCAAGCCCGTCGTCGCCACACGTGAGGGCGGCAGCGCCGAACTCGTCGACCCCGGCGTCACCGGTCACCTCGTCGACGCCGACGACACCGCCGCTCTCGCGGACGCGCTGGCGGCCTACGCGGCCGATCCCGACACGGCCAGGAGGCACGGTGCGGCCGCCCCGGACCGGCTCGCGTCCGTCACCGGTGCCGGTCACGACAACGCCGCCGCGATCGCGCGACTCACCGCGCTGGTGGGGACGGAGGGCTACCGGCTCCCGCAGATGGCCCGCTACTGGTTCGAACTCCCCGGTGCGTACGCGTCCCTCGGGGCGACGAGCGCCCGCGCCGCCGCCGGCCTGCTGGCCTCCCGTCTGCGCAGCCGGACCGGGGCCGTCGGACGGCTGCTGGCCCGACCGGGTGCGGCGCTCCGGAAGGTCACCGGCCGATGAACGACGCCCGCCGCCCGGTGACGATCGTCGTCCCGGTCTACGACGACCTGCCCGGCCTGGAACGCTGCATCGAGGCACTGCTCGACACGGTCGACTTCGACCGCGACCGTGTGCTGCTCGCGAACGACGTCGGCCCGAACGTCGACGCCGTCGAACGGCGCCTGCTGGAGCTCGTCGGCGACCACCCGGGGTTCGAGTACGTCCGCAACGACCGGAACCTCGGCTTCGTCGGCAACTGCAACCGCGCCGTGCTGGAACTCGACCAGACCGGCAACGACGTCCTGCTGCTCAACAGCGACACCGTCCCGATGCCCGGGTTCCTCGACGAGATGACCGCCGTGCTCGGCTCCGACGACACGATCGGCGTCGTCTGCGCGCGGAGCGACAACGCGACCATCGCCTCCTACCCGTTCGCGCGACGCAACCCCCGGTCGACGATCGCCCCGCGGCGCACCCGGGAACTCCACGGCCGGACGAAGTACCTGCTGCCCCGGTGGACGGTCGCCCCCGTCGCGATGGGGTTCTGCTTCCTCATCCGCCGCGAGATGGTCGAGCGTTTCGGGCTCTTCGACGAGGTGTTCTCCCCCGGCTACGGCGAAGAGAACGACTTCTGCCTCCGCATCAACGAGCACGGCTTCACCGCGGTGCTCGCGAACCGCGCACTCGTCCTGCACGCCGGGTCGACGAGCTTCAGCGGCGACCGCGGCCCGTCGCTCCGCCTCGAACACGAGCGGGTCCTGCTCGAGCGGTACCCGTTCTACGCCGGCGCGCTCGCGCTGTTCCTGGCCCGGTACCGTGACGCCGTCGACGTCTTCGCCGACACCTTCCTGCCCGACGACGAGGTCGTCCGAGCCGCGTTGCACGTCCCCCTGGACCTGTCCGACGAGGTGCTCGCGCGCATCCGGGACGTCCTCGCCGCCGCCCCCGACCACGTGGTCATCACCGTCGTCGTGTCGTCGAAGCAGATCCGTCGTGCACGGCAGGAACTGCCCGGCGCGGCGATCGCGGTCGGCGGCCGCCCTCGCCAGGTCTTCGACATCGCGGTCGCGCTCGGCGCGCTGACGACGTTCGCCCAGCTCTCCGCGTTGAACGCGAACGCGCCCCGGTGGCTCCTCGTGGACCCGGTGGCGCAGGACGTCCGGTGGGCGCACGCGGTCGAGAACCACCGTGCCTCGGCCCTCGACCGGCTGCTCCGCCGGTACGAGAACCGCAGCACCACCTGGACCGGTGGGGCTGACCTGGTCCGGCTCGTCGAGGTCGTCGCCGAGACCGAGATCGACCCGTCGGCCCTCCGTGCGCGCTGGCAGGCGGTGACCGACATCGCCGAAGCCACCGGTCTGCTCGTACACCGCTCGACGGTGTCGTTCCGTCGGCTCACCGCGCTCTCCCTCGGCGCCCGCAACCCGCGGATCGTGGCCCGGATCCGCGCGATCACGGGTCGCGGTGCGTGACACCGCCGACCGGAGGCCGCGGGGCACGCTGACCGCGTCCCGACCCGTCCGCCTGGGCGCCCTCGTCGTCCTCGCCGTGTGGGCCCTCCACCAGACGTTCTGGAACCTGCTCGGCCACAACGTCCACGGCGACGAGTCGATCTACGTCCGTGCCGGCTGGGCGTACCTCCACGGCGACTTCTCGGCCAACCGCGAGCACCCGCCGACCGCGAAGTACCTGTTCGGGGCCGCGCAGGTCCTGTTCGGCCAGGGGGTGCTCGGTCCGCGCATCGTCGTGGGGGTCCTCGTCGTCGCGGTCGGCGTGACGCTGTTCTGGTGGCTCCGCCGCGAGGTCGGGTTCTGGACGGGCGTGCTCGTCGCGGCGATGTGGCTCCTGACCCCACGCGGCTTCCTGGGCACCCGGGTGGACCGGTACGCCCTGCTCGACCCGGTGATGATCGCGTTCGCGGTCCTCGCCCTCGCGGCGGCGTGGGCGTGGACCAGGACGGACCGGTCCTGGCTCGCGCCGGTGTCGGGTGCGCTCTTCGCGATGTCGGTGACCTCGAAGGTGTCCACCGTCGTGCTGCTGCCGGCGTTCCTGCTGCTGCCGCTGCTCTTCCGTCGCGCACGCTCTCTCCTGGCCGGCGGCGGCCTGTGGGCGATCGCGTTCGTCCTGGTCACGGTGGCCCTGTACGCGCCGATGGGCATCCGCTCCGCGATCACGACCATGGTCACGTTCCAGGCCGGCCAGAACGAGCACGGACACCCGATCAGCATCGCGGGCCGGATCCACACCTTCGCGCCGTGGTGGGCGGACGCCTGGTTCCTGTGGTCGGGGGTCGGCGCGGTCACCACCGTCGTGTTCGTCGTCGGGCTGATCGCAGCCCTCGTGCTCCGGCCCGGCAGGCTCGTGGCGTACCTCGGGACGGCGCTCGGCCTGCTCGTCCTCTTCTACGCGTTCGTCGCCCACATCGCTCTCGCGAACTACTACGCCGCCTGGATGCCGCTGCTCATCGCACTCGCGGCGATCGGCATCAGCCGCCTGGCCACCGTCCTGCCGTCGCCCGTCGGCGGCGTCGTGGCGGCAGTCCTGGTGGTCGCCCTCGTGGTCCCGGCGGTCGGGGAGAGCGTCACGATCGCCCGCACGCACCCGAGCGGCATCGCGCGTGTCGACCAGTGGCTCGACGACCACGGGCACGCTGCGGGCAGCGTGCTGTTCGTCGCCGCCACCCCGACGCTCACGGAACCGTACTTCGCAGGCCGCGGGTCGATGGAACCCGACGACGGCCCGTTCGCCGCCGTGGTGGTCGGCGACGATCGACGGTTCCCACCGAGCGCCGAGGTCCGCGCCTTCCTCCGGTCCGACGCCGACCAGCTCGAGCGCACCGAGGTCGACGGCTTCACCGTGTGGATCCCCCGCACGGGCAGCGTCGCGGAGCGCGCCGGCCGACTCACCGTCGTCCCCTGAGGTCGCCGGACCCACCACCGCCGCGGCGCCACGACCGCAACCCGGCCGCACCGGACGCGGGCCCGTCAGGACGCGGGCCAGTCAGGACGGGAGGCCCGTGGCGGACCCGCCACGGGCCTCCCGTCCGTCCTGACCGGACGCCCCGACCCCGCGCCTTGGGCCTGCGCCGACGCTAGACCAGGCAGCGCGGCCCGAGCAGGCTCTTCAGCTCCCCGAACAGGTCCGGCGTCAGGTTCACCGGGAACGGCAGCTCGAAGGTGCGCGCGACGTCCTCCTTGAGGAGCTTCAACCGCACCTCGGTGTCCCCCTGGTGCCGACCGAGGACGGCCGCCAGCTCGGTCACCGTCTGCGTGGTCGCCTGCCGTTCGGGCAGCGACAGCGTCAGCGGGCCGGAGCCCATCGCGTCGCCGACGTTCGGCTGGAACATGCTCACCGCGTGCAGTGCCTTGCCGTCGTCGCGGACGTTGACCCGGCCGCGCAGGACGACGATCGAGTCCGGCACGAGTGACGGCCCGAACTCCTGGTACGTCTTGCCGAGGAACATCACGCCGATCTGGCCGCCGAAGTCCTCGATGTCGACGATGCCGTAGGGGTTGCCGCTCGTCTTCGCCACCCGGTGCTGCACGCTGGTCAGCAGGCCGGCGACGGTGACGGTCTCCCCCTCGATCGAGTCGTCGGCGGCGAGCAGGTCAGCGATGGTTACCGACTGGTGCTTCGCCAGTTCGATCTCGAGCCCGGCCAGCGGGTGGTCGGAGACGTAGAGCCCGAGCATGTCCCGCTCGAACGCCAGCTTGTCGCGCTTGGACCACTCCGGGCGCTCCGGCACCTGCGACACCGTCAGGGACGCGGGGTGCTCCTCGGCGACCTCGGCGAACAGCGAGTCGAAGTCGAAGCCGACGTTGCCGTGGGCCTCGTCACGCTTCACCTTCACGGCCGCTTCGACCGAGCCCTCGTGGATCTCGACGAGCGCCCGGCGGCTGTCGCCGAACTCGTCGAAGGCACCGGCCTTGATCAGCGACTCGACGGTCCGCTTGTTCGCCGACGAGATCGGGATCTTGCGGAGGAAGTCGTGGAACGACTCGAACGCGCCCTTCTCCTTGCGGGCGGCAACGATGTCGTCGACGACGTTGAAGCCGACGTTGCGGATCGCACCCATGCCGAAGCGGATGTCGTCCCCGACGGCCGCGAAGAACCCGATCGACTCGTTGACGTCCGGCGGCATGACCTTGATGCCCATCCGGCGGCACTCGTTGAGGTACAGCGCCAGCTTGTCGCGGGCGTCGCCGACGCTGGTGAGCAGTGCGGCCATGTACTCGGCCGGGTAGTGGGCCTTCAGGTACGCGGTCCAGAACGACACCACGCCGTACGCGGCGGAGTGCGCCTTGTTGAACGCGTAGTCGGAGAACGGCAGCAGGATGTCCCACAGCGTCTTGATCGCCGCTTCGCCGTAGCCGTTGTCGATCATGCCCTGGTGGAAGCCCGCGTACTGCTTGTCCAGCTCGGACTTCTTCTTCTTGCCCATCGCGCGGCGGAGGATGTCCGCCTGGCCGAGCGAGAAGCCGGCGACCTTCTGCGCGATCGCCATCACCTGCTCCTGGTAGATGATCAGGCCGTAGGTGCCGCCGAGGATCTCGGCCAGGGGCTCTTCGAGCTGCGGGTGGATCGGCGTGATCGCCTGCTCGCCGTTCTTGCGGAGCGCGTAGTTCGTGTGCGAGTTCGCACCCATGGGCCCCGGGCGGTACAGGGCGATGAGCGCGGAGATGTCCTCGAAGTTGTCGGGCTTCATCAGGCGGAGCAGCCCGCGCATCGGCCCACCGTCGAGCTGGAAGACGCCGAGGGTGTCACCGCGCTGCAGCAGCGCGTACGCCTCGGGGTCCTCGAGCCCCATGTGCTCGAGGTCCAGGTCGATGCCGCGGTTGGTCTTGATGTTGTCGAGGGCGTCACTGATGATCGTGAGGTTGCGGAGCCCCAGGAAGTCCATCTTGATCAGGCCGAGCGACTCCGCTGCCGGGTAGTCGAACTGCGTGACGATCTGGCCGTCCTGCTCCCGCTTCATGATCGGGATGATGTCGATCAGCGGGTCGCTCGACATGATGACGCCGGCGGCGTGGACGCCCCACTGGCGCTTCAGCCCCTCGAGGCCGAGGGCAGTGTCGAACACCGTCTTCGCCTCGGGGTCGGTCTCGACGACGGTGCGGACGTCGACGGCTTCCTTGTACCGCGGGTGGTCCTTGTCGAAGATCCCGGTGAGCGGGATGTCCTTGCCCATCACGGGTGGCGGCATCGCCTTGGTGAGCTTCTCGCCCATGCCGAAGGGGAAGCCGAGGACGCGCGAAGAGTCCTTCAGCGCCTGCTTCGCCTTGATCGTGCCGTAGGTGACGATCTGGGCGACGCGCTCGGAGCCGTACTTCTCGGTGACGTACTTGATCGCCTCACCGCGGCGCCGGTCGTCGAAGTCGACGTCGAAGTCGGGCATCGAGACGCGGTCCGGGTTGAGGAAGCGCTCGAAGATCAGGCCGTGCCGGATCGGGTCCAGGTCGGTGATGCGCATCGCGTAGGCCACCATCGAACCGGCACCGGAACCACGGCCGGGTCCGACCCGGATGCCGTTGTTCTTGGACCAGTTGATGAAGTCCGCGACGACCAGGAAGTAGCCCGGGAAACCCATCTGGTTGATGATGCCGACCTCGTAGTCGGCGCGCTCCTGGACCTCCTTCGAGATGCCGTCCGGGTACCGGTAGTCCAGTCCCTTCGCCACTTCCTTCTCGAACCAGGAGTGCTCGGTCTCCCCTTCGGGCACCGGGAACTTCGGCATGTAGTTGGCCGCGGTGTCGAACTCGACGTTGCACCGCTCGGCGATGAGCAGCGTGTTGTCGCAGGCGTCGAGGTTGTCGCGGAAGACGTGCCGCATCTGGGCCGGGGTCTTCAGGTAGAACTCGTCGGCGTCGAACTTGAAGCGGTTCGGGTCGTTCAGCGTCGAGCCGGACTGCACGCAGAGCAGGGCCGCGTGCGAGGTGGCGTCGTGGGCGTGCGTGTAGTGCAGGTCGTTCGTGCCGACGAGCGGGATGTCGAGGTCCTTGGCGAGCCGGATCAGGTCGCTCATGATACGGCGCTCGATCTCGAGCCCGTGGTCCATCACCTCGGCGAAGTAGTTCTCCTTGCCGAAGATGTCGCGGTAGTCGGCGGCGGCCTGCACGGCTTCGTCGTACTGCCCGAGGCGCAGGCGCGTCTGGATCTCGCCCGAGGGGCAGCCGGTCGTCGCGATGATGCCCTGGTGGTACTCCTGCAGCAGTTCGATGTCCATGCGGGGCTTGAAGTAGTAGCCCTCGATCGACGCCCGCGACGACAAGCGGAACAGGTTGTGCATGCCGGTCGTGTTCTCGGCGAACATCGTCATGTGCGTGTACGCGCCGGAGCCGGACACGTCGTCGCCGCCGCCGTCGCCCCAGCGCACACGGGTCTTGTCGGTGCGGTGCGTGCGGGGCGTGATGTACGCCTCGGTCCCGATGATCGGCTTGACCCCGCCGGCCTTCGCGGTCTTCCAGAACTCGTAGGCGCCGAACATGTTGCCGTGGTCCGTCACCGCCACGGCCGGCATGCCCTGCGCGGCGGTCTCCGCCACGAGGTCGGAGAGCCTGGCGGCACCGTCGAGCATCGAGTACTCGCTGTGCACGTGCAGGTGGACGAAGGAGTCGGAATCCGACACGGAACCTCCGGTTCGTACGGTCTGCGGTGGGGTGTGGACAGCCTAACTGCGACCCACGACGATCCCGAGCGTGTCGGCCGGACCTCCGGCGTGGCCGCTCGGCGCGCCGTTCCTCAGGCCGCGCGGATGCGGTCGAGCGCGAGCTGCAGGTCGTCCGGGTAGGACGCCTGGAACTCGACCCACTCCCCCGTGCGCGGGTGCGCGAAGCCGAGTCGGACCGCGTCGAGCCACTGCCGGGTCAGTCCGAGTTCCTCGGCGAGCACCGGGTCCGCGCCGTACATCGTGTCGCCGACCAGCGGGTGCCGGGTCGCCGCCATGTGCACGCGGATCTGGTGGGTGCGCCCGGTCTCCAGGTGCACTTCGAGCAGCGTCGCGGACCGGAAGGCCTCGAGCGTCGCGTAGTGGGTGACGCTCGGCTTGCCGTCGGCCGTCACCGCGAACTTCCAGTCGCTCGAGGGGTGGCGACCGATCGGGGCGTCGACGGTACCGGAGCTCGGGTCGGGGTGCCCCTGCGCGAGCGCGTGGTAGACCTTCTCGACCGTGCGCTCCTTGAACGCCCGCTTGAGGTGCGTGTAGGCCAGCTCGGTCTTCGCCACGACCATCAGGCCGGAGGTCCCGACGTCCAGTCGGTGCACGATGCCGGCACGTTCGGCCGCACCGGAGGTCGCGATCGTGAAGCCGGCGGCGGCGAGGCCTCCGGGTACGGTCGGTCCGTCCCAGCCGGGCGACGGGTGTGCGGCGACCCCGACGGGCTTGTCCACGACGACGATGTCCTCGTCGTCGTGCACGACCGTCATGCCGGGGACCTCCACCGGGATGATCCGTGGGGCTTCCTTCGGGGTCCACTCGACCTCGAGCCACGCGTCGGCGTGCAGGCGGTCGGACTTCTCGGCGACGACGCCGTCGACCCGGACACCGCCGGCGGCGACCACGTCGGCCGCGAACGAGCGGCTGAACCCGAGCAGCTTGGCGATGGCGGCGTCGACACGCTCACCGGCGAGCCCGTCCGGGACGGGCAGTTGACGCTGCTCGCTCACGTCGCGTCGTGCCCGAGGGCGCCGTCGGCGGCGGGCCGGGAGGCGCGTTCCGCGTCCGTCCCGTCGGTGGCGGTCCCCGACTCGGGGGCGGCAGCATCGGTCGCACTGGCCTCGGCCATCGCGCGCTGCTGCTTCTCGGAGACGGCACGCGTGCCGTCGAGGTTCACCCCGAGGATCACGAGCAACACGAACACGACCATGCTGACGCAGATGAACGAGTCGGCCACGTTGTAGATCGCCGGCATCATCCACGGCGTCGAGATGAAGTCCACGACGTGTCCGCGCCCGAAGCCCGGTTCACGGAACAACCGGTCGGACAGGTTGCCGAGCGCGCCGCCCAGCAGCATGCCGAGGACGATCGCCCACCACATCGACCGGATGCGCCGTGCGTAGACGACGATCGCGACGACGACCGCGGCCGAGATGAGCGAGAAGACCCAGGTCATGTTCACCGCGAAGGAGAACGCGGCACCGGGGTTCCGGACGGACAGGAACTGCAGCGCGTTGCCGAGCACCGGGACGACGACGCCCTCGGGCAACTTCGCGACGACGAGCGCCTTCGTGACCTGGTCGAGCGTCACCACCACGACAGCGGCGAAGGCCAGTGCCGCGATAGCGCGTGCACTGACCTTCGCTCGTGGGACGGGTCGGTCCAACGTCAGTTGCCGAAGCCCTGCGCCGAGGCCGGGGCCGGCGCGAAGCCGGACTGCTCGGTGCTGGCAGACGAGTCGAGCTCGGAGAGCTGGCTCTGGATGTAGCTCTTGAGCTGCGCACGGTAGTCGCGCTCGAACGTGCGGAGCTCGTCGATCTTGCCCTCGAGCTGCGTGCGCTCCTGGTCGAGCACCGCGACGCGCTGGCGGTTCTGGTTCTCGGTGTCGGCGAGGACCTGGCGCTGCTTGGCCTCGGCCTCGGACACGAGACGGGCGGCCTGGGCCTGGCCCTCGGCGATGAGTGCATCGCGCTTCTCGACGCCTTCGCGGACGTGCTCCTCGTGGAGACGACGTGCGAGCGTCAGGAGGTTCGTGGTGCCTTCGGTGTCGTCGTCCGGGTTCACCGTGGTGGCCGGAGCGGCAGCGGCGACCGGTGCGGGCTCAGGAGCGGCGGCGACCGGGGCCGGCTCGGGGGTCGGGGCCGGTGCGGGCTCGTCCGTCTTGGCGAGCGACGGCGCCGAGTCGGCCGACTCGAGGCGCTGACGGAGCTCGTCGTTCTCCTGGTTCAGGCGACGCAGCTCGGCCACGATCTCGTCGAGGAAGTCGTCGACCTCGTCCTGGTCGTAGCCCTCGCGGAACTTGGTCGGCTGGAACCGCTTGTTGACTACGTCTTCCGGCGTCAAAGCCATTGCCGTCACCTCAATAGAACTGCTGAACGTGTGGAACCGGGGGCCCTGCTGGACCGTCCGAGCTGAACGTACCAGCCGGGGTCCCGGTGCGGATGTCCCGCCAGGGCAGGACATCGATCCCGACCACCGTACACCGAGGGCGGCTCCGAACCGTGTCGGAGGCCCGCGTGGCGCGTGTCGTGGCCGTGCCGACCGGGGTGCCCGGACGGCCGAGGGATCAGATGAAGCGGAATGCCAACGAGTTGACGACGACGCGCAGGATGATCACGACGAGCATCACGATCGTCCAGCCGAAGTCCAGGGCGACGGGTCCGAGCCGGAGCGGCGGGAGGACACGTCGCACCGCCTTGATCGGCGGGTCGGTGATCGTGTAGACGAACTCCGCCACCACGAGCAGCGCACGCTGCGGACGCCAGGAGCGGTTGAACGCCTGGACCATGTCGAGGATGAAACGCCCCCACATCACGAAGAAGTAGAGCGTGAGGAGGAAGGAGAGGATCGTGAAGATGAACACGGTTCGGCTCGCTCGTCTCATGTGACCGGTGCCAACCGGCCCCGGTCACA
>NZ_JASDDD010000066.1:0-17424 GCF_030407555.1 Curtobacterium sp. APC 4022 | reverse complement strand
CACCGCCCATGCCGCCGCCGGCCCCCGGCCAGCCGCCCATGTCGTCGTTCGCTTCGTCGATGGCTGCGGCGGCGTACTGCTCGGCCGCACGGGCTGCCTGCAGGGCTCGCTGCGGATCGGTCGTGGCGAGGTCGACGGCGTCGTCGAGAGCCCGTTCTGCCTCGGACAGGCGGGTCCGTGCGGTCGAACCGATGCCGCCGCGGTGCGCGGTGACGTACTGCCGTGCCTGCGTGATCCGACTGCGGGCGTCCCGCAGGGCGGCGTCGAGGGCCTGGGTCGCGCGGCGGTGCTGCTCCTCGGCGGTGCGGGCACTGGCGAGGGCGGCGTCGATGTCGGTGTTCGCCTTCGTCAGGGCGTCGACGGCCCCGACCGGGTCGCGCGGGTCGACGTCGGCGCGGAGGACCCGCTGTGCCCGGGCGACCGCGGCGGCGAGGTCGGGCCCGCCGGTGCGCAGCGTGCCCGCGGCGGCGAGGTCGCCCTCGATGTCGGCACGCATCGCCTCGGCGCGGGTGGCGGCGTCGGCGAAGGTGGTCTCGGCTGCCGTGACGGCGCCGGTGAGCTGCTGGACCTGGGCGAGTGCGTGTTGACCGTCCCGCACGGCGACGACCGCTTCGCCGCGGTCCCCGGCGGCGAGGGCCGTCCGGGCTGCGGCGGCGCGCTCGTCGGCGTACTGCAGGACCTCGGCCGCCTGGTCGACGTTGTCCGCCACGGTCGCCAGCGTCCGCCCGGTGTAGGCACTCCGGACACGCTCGAGGGCGGCGCGCGCGGCACCGACGGCGGCCGGGGCCGTGGCGAGCGATGTCGTCAGGTCGGCGGAGGCGGTGTCCACCGTGTCCTCGAGGGCGCGGAGCTGGTCGAACGCCTCGGTCTGCGCCTCGAGCGCCGCGTGGGCCTGCTCGCACGTCGTGATGATCTGGTTCGACCAGTCGATGCGCTGCTGCGGGGTGTCCGGGACCTCGTCGTCGAGCTGTTGCTGCAGCGCGAAGGCCTTCCGGACCTCCCGCTTGGCGATCGCCACGGTGTCGGCGAACGGCTTCGCGGCGTCCTCGCCGAACTGCGCCGAGGCGAACCCGACCTCCTGCTCGGCGGTACGGATCTCGTCGTCGATCGTGACGAGGGCGCCGCCGGCTCGACGTCCGAGTTCGGCGAGGGTCTGTTCCTGCTGCGCGCGCGTCGCAGCGGCCCGACGCTTGTTGCGGCTGCGGATCACCAGGACCGCGATGACGGCGGCCAGCACGGCGAGGCCGAGCAGGATCCACAGCCAGGTCAGGTCGGCGGGCTGCTGGCTCTGCTGCAGGCCGCTCGCGAACCCCGTCGCTGCCCCGGCCCAGTCACCCTGCTTGAGACGGGGGAGCAGGGCGTTGTCCACGGCGTTCTCGACGTCGCTGGAGCTGATCGCGGTCTCGTTCGTCTGCTGGACGTCGTAGTTCCGCTCGTCCACCGCGACGGAGAGCAGGATGCCGTCCGTCTCGATCTGGTTGCGCTGCATCGTCGCTGCACCCCAGGCCGTGTGGTCGCTCGGGTCCGTGAACGAGGGGACGAACACCACGTAGAGCTGGGTCCTGGTGTCCGTGTACAGCTGCTGGACGGCCCGTTCGACCTCGGCCTGCTGGGCTCCGGTGAGAGCACCGGCGTCGTCGACGACGTAGGCGCTGCCGATGTCGACCGGGGCGGTGGCCTGCGCTCCGGCTGCGGGGAGCACGACGAGCGCCACTGCCACCACTGCCGCGACGATCCCCGACACCAGGCGTGCCAGCCTCGTCGTCCCGGGGTCAGTCCTGCCGTCGACCGCGCGCATCCGTCCTCTTTCCGTGGTCCTGTCGACCGGGTCCGTGGCCGTCGCCCGGAGTCTATCCAGGGGTCCGCTGGGTGGACCGGGGCTGTGGACGACCCGATCTGCTGTGGACGACATGTACCCCGTCCGGCTGCGGTCGACCCACGCAGGAAGCGGACAAGCCGAGAGGGGTGTCCCCCGAAGCGGGGTATGGTGAGTCCACGTCAACGAGGAAGGGGTCCAGCAATGGAGCGAGCGACCACTGCAGAAGTCGTCCCACTGGAGGACGGGTACCACCGCGTGTCGACACCGCTGAGCGGTGTGATCGGGTTCGTCCGCGAAAGTGACGGCCGGTACGAGGTCCTCCGTGGCCGCGTCCGTCAGGCCACCCGGTCCGAGGGCAAGTACGCGACCATGAACGTCGCGCTCATCGCCCTGACGCACGCCTGAACGCCACCGTGTCGGACGGCGTCGTCGTCCGCGTCCTGTCCGGACGCGGGTCACGCGCCGCCGACCGGGAGGCACTGGTCGCCGTCGTCGCGGACGTCACCGACACCGCCCCCGCGCTGGTGCGCGTCGTCCGTCTCTGCCCGCACTGCGGGGCGGCCGACCACGGCCGACCGGCAGCCGTCGCGGACGGTCACGACCTCGGCGTGAGCCTGTCGCGGACGACGGACGTCCTGGCACTCGCCGTCGGCCCTGGCCCGGACATGATCGGCGTCGACGTCGAACGTCCCTCCCGCGTCGCAGCCGCCGAGCTCGGCGCGTTCACCCCGGGGGAGCGTGAGCGTGCCGCACGCTCCGGGTCCGCAGACGTCCACCGCACGGCGTGCTGGGCGGTGAAGGAAGCCGTCCTGAAACGCGACGGTCGGGGCCTCCGCGTCGACCCGACCGCAGTTGACGCCGTGCTCGACCACGGGATGCTCGACCGCACGTTGCTCGACCACCTGGACCTCCACCACGGCGCGTCCGAACCTGCCCGGCACACCGCGCGCCTCGACGGGCTCGTGCACCCGGTGACGGTCCTCCGGCTCGACGACGACCTCGTGCTCGCCGTCGCGGCCGGCGGCGTCCCGGTCACCGTGCAGGACCGACGCGACCGGACCGACGGAACCCGACGGACAGGCTCTACGGCAGCGCCGGCACCCCGGGCTCGTCGATCCACGGTCCGGTGACGAGCAGCACGTCGCCCGGGGTGCTCCCCGCGGCGGCGGCGAACGCGGCGACGACGTCGGGCGTCGTGACCGTGCCGTGCCGGTGCCGCTCGGTGACGGTCCGGAGCCCGGCGGTGAAGGCGTCGTCGCCGATCGTGCGACGGAGGGCGTGCAGGGCGAGGGCTCCGCGCTTGTAGACGCGGTCGTCGAACATGTCCCGGGCGCCGGGGTCGGCGACGACCAGGTCCTGCGGCTGGTCGAGCAGCCCGGCGCGGTACTGCGCGGCCAGGTCGTCCGCCGAGTCGCCGCCGCGGTGCTCGGACCACAGCCACTCGGCGTAGCAGGCGAACCCCTCGTGCAGCCAGATGTCGCGCCACTGCCCGAGGGTCACCGAGTTGCCGAACCACTGGTGGGCGAGTTCGTGGGCGATGAGCCGGTCGGTGCCGTGTTCGCCGTCGACGTGGTTCCGGCCGAAGACCGCCAGGCCGTGCGCCTCGAGCGGGATCTCCAGCTCGTCGTCGGTGACCACGACGCCGTACTCGGCGAAGGGGTACGGGCCGAAGCGGTCGGTGAACAGGTCGATCATCTCCGGCACGCGTCCGAAGTCGGTCTTCGCCGCCGCGGTCAGGTCGGCCGGGTGGTGCAGGGTGACCGGGACGGCCCCGCCGCGGATCGTCGTGGTGCGGTAGCGGCCGATCTGCACGGTCGCCAGGTAGGTCGCCATCGGTTCGGTGACGGCGTAGGTCCACCGGGTGCCGCGGGCGGTGCGGTCGCGGCCGAGCAGTTCCCCGTTCGCGACGACGTCGTAGCCGGCCTCGCAGGTGAGCTCGATGCGGTAGGTGGCCTTGTCGTCGGGGCGGTCGTTGCAGGGGAACCAGGACGGGGCGCCGATCGGCTGGCTGGCGACGATGACGCCGTCGGTGAGTTCCTCCCACCCGAGCGTGCCCCACGGGCTCCGGAGCGGCCGGGGTGCGCCGCGGTAGCGGACGTGCACGGCGAACTCGGCGCCGGCGGCGATCGGGGTCGCGGGCGTGACGGTGGTCTTGTGCGTGCCGACCGCGACCTTCTTCGCGCGCACGCCGTCGACGTCGACCCGGTCGACCGACAGCCCGTGCAGGTCGAGGACGACCTTGTCGAGCGGTTCGTTCGCCACCGCGGTGAGGGTGGCGGTCGCGTCGAGACGGTTCGTGGCGACCCGGTAGTCCAGGTGCAGGTCGTGGTGGCGGCTCGACCAGCGCCGGTCGCCGCTGTGCGGGGTGTACGGGTCGGTGGCGGGGTCGGTCTGCTTCACGGTGCCGGTCAGTCTGTCACGGCCCCGACGGGGGCCTGGGCGTCGGCGCGCTTCCCGTCCACGGTCCCGGTGGTGCCGTCCGGCCGGGAGGCGCCACCCGGCTCCGACACGTCACCCGCCTCCGCCTCGACCACCTCCCGCCACGGCGGGTGCTCCCACGGCGAGATCGGGTTGCCGGCCCAGAGCGTGCCCGCGGGGACCTGCTCGCCGCGCATCACGAGGGAGGCCGGCCCGACGGTCGCACCGGGGCCGATGCCGGCGGCGGGCAGGACGACGCCGTGCGGACCGAGCGTCGCCCCCGCGTCGAGGGTGACGGTGTCGAGCTGCATGACGCGGTCGTGGAACAGGTGCGTCTGGACGACGGTGCCACGGGCGATCGTCGCACCGTCGCCGATCGTGACCAGGTCCGCCTCGGGCAGCCAGTACGTCTCGCACCAGACGCCGTGGCCGATCGTCGCGCCGAGGCTCCGCAGCCACGCGGCCAGGGCGGGCGTGCCGATGGCCTGCTCGGCGAACCAGGGGCGGGCGACGGTCTCGACGAAGGTGTCCTGCACCTCGTTGCGCCACACGAACGAGGACCACAGCGGATGCTCGGTCGCGGTGATCCGGCCCACGAAGGCCCACTTCGCCAGGGTCGACACCGCGGCGGCGACCGCACCGGCGACGATGAGCACCGGGCCGGCGAGCAGCACGGTCCAGCCGATGCCGACGGTGTCCCACAGTGCCAGGAGGGTCAGTGCGACACCGAGGCCGATGCCGGCGGAGACCATCGGGGCGACCAGGCGCAGCAGCTCCCACGCGCCACGGGCGACCTTGAGCCGGGTCGGTGGCCGGAAGGTGCGTTCCTCGTCGAACTGCGCGGCGGCGCGGCGCAGGCGGACCGGCGGGCTGCCGAGCCAGGACGAGCCGCGCTTGGCCTTCTTCGGCACGGCGGACAGCACGGCGACGAGTGCCTCGCGGGGGACCGAGCGACCGGCGCCGGTCATGCCGGAGTTGCCGAGGAACGCCCGACGCCCGACCTTCGAGCGACCGATCTTCACGCGGCCGCCGCCGAGCTCGTACGTGGCGACCATCGTGTCGTCGGCCAGGAACGCCCCTGAGGCGATCTGCGTCAGCGCCGGGATGAGCAGCACGGTCGAGATCTCGGTGTCCCGGCCGACCTTCGCACCGAGCAGCCGGAGCCACAGCGGGGTCACCAGGCTGGCGTACAGCGGGAACAGCAGCGTCCGCGCGGCGTCGAGGATCCGCTCCGTGCTCCACACCTGCCACCCGGTCCGGGAACGCACCGGGTGCCGGCCCTCGACCAGGCCGAGCCCGAGCAGCCGGACCGCGGCGACGACGAGCCCCGCGTACACGACCCCGGCGACGACGGTGGCGAGCGGCACGGCGAGCAGGGCCGGTCCCACCGCGGCACCGAGGGACCCCGGGCGTCCGACCACCGCGGCGGCGACGGCGAGCCCGGCCGCGACCCCGACGACGGGGAGCCCGGCGACGGCGACCGAGCCGACCCCGTACGCGAGCAGCCAGCGCTTCGGGGAGGCGGGGCGAGCCTCCCGGCCGTGGCGTGCCGAACCGACGCGTTCGGCGGGCGACCCGGCCCACCGCTGCCCGTCGGGGACGCGTCCCGCGACGGCGGACCCGGCTTCGACCTCGGCGCCGTCCCCGACGTGCGCGCCGGGCATCAGTGTCGAGCGGCTGTGCACGACCGCGTCCGCACCGACGTGCACCGGACCGAGCCGGAAGACGTCGCCGTCCACCCAGTGCCCGGCCAGGTCGACCTCGGGCTCGATCGAGGCGCGCTTGCCGATCGTCAGCATCCCGGTGACGGGCGGCAGGGTGTGCAGGTCGACGTCACGACCGATCGTCGCTCCGAGTGCCCGCGCGTAGTAGCTGATCCACGGCGCCCCCGCGGTGGAGGGGCCGTCCACGGCCTCGGCGATGCGCTCGGCCAGCCAGACCCGCACGTGCACCGACCCGCCACGGGGATGGTCCCCGGCACGCACGCCGGCCAGCAGCAGCCGGGCGGCGACGACCGTGATCGTCATCTTCCCCGCGGGGGTGACGAACAGCAGCAGGCCGACGACGAGCGCCGGCCAGGGCAACACTGGCAGGAACGGCATCGTCGTGGTGTGCAGGACCTGCGCGACCAACGCCGTCCAGCTGAGCAGCCGGAGCCCGCGGATCACCTGGAGCGGCAGCCCGAGGAGCGTCAGCAGCGCCCCGGTCGCCGGTGGCACGGGCACCACGTGCCGGGAGGCCGCAGCCACCGGACCGGACTCGTCCAACGCGTCGGCGAGGGCGCCGATGCGCGGGTGGTCGTACACGTCGGCCACCGTCGTCGTCGGGTACCGCTCGCGGATCGCCGAGACCAGCTGCGCGGCGGTCAACGAACCACCGCCGTGCGCGAAGAAGTCGTCGTCGACGTCCGCCACCGGCACCCCGAGGATCGCCGACCACCGCTCCGCGATCCACGCGACCGTCGGCGGCAGGTCCGTGCCCGTCGTTCCGGCGAGCGGCCAGGGGAGCGCCGCACGGTCGACCTTGCCGGACGTGCGGGTCGGCAACACGTCGACGACGGCGAGGAGCGGCACCAGGGCGGCGGGCAGCTCCTGCCGGAGACGCTCGTTCGCGGCCGACGTGTCGATGGTCGCACCCGCCACCGGGGCCACGTAGCCGACGAGGACCTGGTTGCCGGCCGGAGTCCGCTTCACGACGGCGGCACCACCCGCGACGCCGTCCAGCGCCTGCAGCGCAGCGTCGATCTCACCCAGCTCGATACGGCGCCCGCCGAGCTTCACCTGGTCGTCCGCACGCCCCTGGAAGACGAGGCCCTCCGGGTCGTACCGCACCAGGTCACCGCTCCGGTACGCCCGCTCCCACCCGAGGGCCGGGAACGGCGCGTACTTCTCGGCGTCCTTCGCCGGGTCCAGGTAGCGGCCCAGCCCGACACCACCGATCACCAGCTCACCGACCTGGCCCGGGGCGACCCGCTGCCCCTCGGCGTCGACGACGGCCAGGTCCCACCCGTCGAGCGGCAGCCCGATCCGGATCGGCGTGCTGCCGTCGAGCAGCGCTCCGCACGCCACGACCGTGGCCTCGGTCGGCCCGTAGGTGTTCCAGACCTCCCGGTCGCGCGACGCGATGCGGGCGGCGAGCTCGGGCGGGCAGGCCTCACCGCCGAAGATCACCAGACGCACCGACTCCAGCGCGTCGTCCGGCCACAGCGCCGCGAGCGTCGGCACCGTCGACACGACGGTGATCCCGTGCGCGATGAGCCACGGCCCGAGGTCGACACCGCTCTTCACCAACGACCGGGGTGCGGGGACCAGGCAGGCACCGTGCCCCCAGGCGAGCCACATCTCCTCGCACGAGGCGTCGAACGCGACACTGAGGCCGGCGAGCACCCGGTCCGTCGGCCCGAGCGGTGCCGACTGCAGGAACATCCGCGCCTCGGCGTCGACGAACGCGGCCGCGGAGCGGTGGGTGACGGCGACGCCCTTCGGCACGCCGGTGGACCCGGACGTGAAGATGATCCAGGCGTCGTCGTCGATCGTCGGGGGCTCGGCGCTCGCCGCGGGGTCGGTGACCGGCAGGGCGGCGCCGTCGCGGCTCCGGAGGACCCCGCCGGCGCCGATGACGCCGACGACGTCCGCTTCGCCGAAGACGAGGGTGGCGCGTTCCTCGGGGTCGTCGGCGTCGACGGGGACGTAGGCGGCGCCGGCGGCGAGGACGGCGAGGATCGAGACGGACAGGTCGCGGCCGCCGGAGGGGATGCGGATCCCGACCCGGTCGCCGCGGCGCACGCCGTGCCGGGCGAGGTCGTCGGCGCGCTCGTGCACGAGGGCGAGGAGGGCCCGGTAGTCGAGCGGCCCGTCGGGGGTCTCGAGGGCGAGGGCGTCGGGGTGCGTCTCGGCGGTGGCGGCGAGGACGTCGAGCAGGGTCCTGGCGGGCGTCGCGTGGCTGCCCCGGTCGAGTTCCTGCTGCGTGGAGTGCGTCACGCCGCGTGATCCTAGAGCCCCCAGGTGTCCACCCCGGAAACCCGCCCCGCGCGCACACGTCGCAGCCTCACGACGAGTCGCCCCGACCTGCCGGAGTCTCACGGCTTCAGTCGCCGACGTACCGGAGTCGCACGACGAGTCGCCCCGACCTGCCGGAGTCTCACGGTTCAGTCGCCGACGTACCGGAGTCTCACGACGAGGTGCGCCGACCTGCCGGAGTCTCACGGTTCAGTCGCCGACGTACCGGAGTCTCACGACGAGCCGAGCGGACCACCGGAGTCCCCACGGGGGATCAGTCGGCGAAGCCGACATCGCGCGCTGCCGACCGAGCGCAGCGAGGACGACAGCTTGCGCGGGAGTTTGACTGTGCCCCCAGGAGGATTCGAACCTCCGCCCCTGCCTCCGGAGGGCAGTGCTCTATCCCCTGAGCTATGGGGGCCCGGGGTGTCACCAACCGTAGCAGGTCCGGACCGGCCTCCTGTACGCGTGTCGGGCCTCCCGGGCGTGCCGTCGCCGGACGGGAGGCGCGTGCCGGCCCCGCCCCGCGCCTCCCGTCCGCTGACGGTCCGCTCACGGTCCGCTGATGGTCCGTCGACGGTCCGCCGACGGCCCAGCGACGCTCCCGGCGACGGTCCGGCCGCCACGCCGGCGACCGGTCCCCGGCAACGTCCTCAGGGTGTCGGTGCGCTGCTCTCGGGGGCGCGGGCGTCGGGCGCGACCGCGGCGCGGACCGCGTCGACGACGGGCTGCGCGGCTCCGGGTTCGGTGAAGAGGGTGGACGAGGTGTGGATCCAGTAGGGGTCGGCGAACGCGTCGGCGCGGCCGGTCTTCCCGCTCAGGGTGAAGTAGCCCTCGACCGTGTAGGTGGGGACGGAGCCGCCCTGTTCGAAGAGGGCGTCCTTGAGCTGGGTGAGTTGCTTCCCCGGCAGGTGTGCGACGGCGACGGTCACGGTGACGTCGTCGTCGGCGGTGGAGCGCCAGGTGCACACGCGGCCGTCCTGGGCGGCGATCTGGGCGACGGGGGAGCCCTTGGTCGGCTTCGGGGAGCGGACCCGATCGAACTGCTGCCCGTAGACGCTGAACGTGTCGGTGGGGACGAGTTCGGCGCAGGTCTGGCTGACCGGCCGTCCGACGACGCCGGCGGTGGCCGTGGCGGACGCGGTCGCGCGGTCGCTGCCGCCGCCGGAGCAGCCGGCGAGGACGAGGGCGGCGGGGACGACGAGGGCGGCGATGCTGATCGCCCGGAGGCTGCGGGAGGTCATGACCGACCATCCTGGTGCATCGGCCCCGGCGTGGTCCGGGCGCTTGCTGGGTGTCCCGGTAGACTCGTGCGCCGTGACTCCTGCCGAACTCTCCGAAGCGTACCTGTCGATCCTCACGGGCATCGTCGAGCGACGCGGTGCTGCCGACACGGTGACGATCGAGCAGTCGCACGTGGCGTTGGAGCGGCCGAAGAACCGCGCACACGGCGACTGGGCGTCGAACGCGGCGATGCAGCTCGCGAAGCGCCTGGGCACGAACCCGCGCGAGCTGGCGACGGAGATCGCCGGCGAGCTGACCGAGCTCGACGGTGTGGCGTCGGTGGACGTCGCGGGTCCGGGCTTCATCAACATCACGCTCGAGGCCGCTGCGGCCGGCGAGGTCGCGCGCACCATCGTCGACCAGGGCGAGTCGTTCGGCCACGGGGACCTGTACGACGGCGTCCGCATCGACCTGGAGTTCGTCTCGGCGAACCCGACCGGTCCGATCCACATGGGCGGTGTCCGCTGGGCCGCGGTCGGCGACAGCCTGGCCCGTGTGTTCCAGGCGCAGGGCGGCCTGGTCACCCGCGAGTACTACTTCAACGACCACGGCAACCAGATCGACCGGTTCGCCCGGTCCCTGCTGGCGTCCGCGCTGGGCGAGCCGACGCCGGAGGACGGCTACGGCGGTGCCTACATCGGCGAGATCGCGGCCCGGGTGCTCGCGACGCTCGAGCCGGGTCTCGACGTGACGGACATGCCGCGCGACGAGGCGCAGGAGCTGTTCCGCCGCGAGGGCGTCGAGTTCATGTTCACGGACATCAAGCGCTCGCTGCACGACTTCGGCGTGGACTTCGACGTCTTCTTCCACGAGAACTCGCTGCACGAGTCGAAGGCCGTCGACCGCGCCATCGCCCGGCTGCAGGAGCAGGGCCGGATGTACGAGGCGGACGGCGCACTGTGGCTCCGGACGACGGACTTCGGTGACGACCGTGACCGGGTGGTCATCAAGTCGGACGGCGAGCCCGCGTACATCGCCGGCGACCTGGCGTACTACCTCGACAAGCGCGAGCGCGGCTTCGAGCGGAACCTGATCATGCTCGGCGCGGACCACCACGGCTACGTCGGCCGGATGATGGCGATGTGTGCCGCGTTCGGTGACGAGCCGGGCAAGAACCTCGAGATCCTCATCGGGCAGCTGGTGAACCTGCTCAAGGACGGCCAGCCGCTCCGGATGTCGAAGCGCAACGGCACGGTCGTGACGATGGAGGACCTCGTCGACGCGGTCGGTGTCGACGCCGGTCGGTACGCCCTGGTCCGCTTCGCGAGCGACACTGCGATCGACATCGACCTCGACCTGCTCACCAAGCGGACGAACGACAACCCCGTCTTCTACGTGCAGTACGCCCACGCCCGCACGCAGTCCGTCGCGCGGAACGCCGCCGCGTCGGGTGTCGACCGTTCGGTGTTCGACGCGTCGCTGCTGACGCACGAGTCGGAGAGCTCGCTCCTCGGTGCCCTCGCCGAGTACCCGCGGGTGCTCCGTCAGGCCGCCGAGCTCCGTGAGCCGCACCGCATCGCGCGCTTCATCGAGCAGCTCGCCGGGCTGTACCACCGCTGGTACGACTCCTGCCGTGTCACCCCGCTCGGCGACGAGTCGGTGACCGACCTGCACCGCACCCGCCTGTGGCTGAACGACGCCACCGGCCAGGTCGTCCGCAACGGTCTCGGGCTGCTCGGCGTCAGCGCGCCCGAACGGATGTAGCGGTGTCGTCCGCAGCGGCTCCGGCAGCGGGTCGACGCCCGAAGCGCCGCGGCCGGACGGTCGCGATCGTCCTGGTGGTCGTCCTCGTGGTGTTGGCCGTGCTCGTCGTCGTGGCGGAGTTCGTGCTCCGCGGCGTGGTCGACCGGACGGTCGCGTCGCAGGTCGAGCAGTCGCTGCCGGACGGCTCGACGGGCACCGTCGACGCGCACGTGTCGGGGGTCGTCATCCCGCAGCTGCTCCGCGGGACCCTCGACGACGTCCGGATCACCTCCGACCGGCTGACGGTGGAGGGCATCCCGCTCGCCGCCGACGTCACGGCGCACGACCTGCCCGTGGACGGCAAGGGCGCGGTGCACGACGTCGACGGCACGGTCCGACTGGCCTCCGGTGCGGTCAAGGACCTGTCGAAGTACTCGCCGCTGTTCGAGCGTGTCCGGCTCATCGACGGCGGGGTCGAACTGCGCGGCAGCGCCACGGTGCTCGGCTTCCGCATCGGGTACGCGGCGGACGGTTCGGTGACCGCGCAGTCCGACGGGCGCGGGGTGACGATCACGCCGAAGACCGTGCGGATCACGAACTCCTCGCTCGGGTTGAAGGTCGATGACATCCCCGGCGTCTCGGACGTCCCGGTGCCGGTCTGCACGGCGCAGTTCCTGCCGGAACAGCTCCGTGTCCGGTCCCTCCGGGTGACCTCGGCGGCGGCGACGGTGCGGATCACGGCCGACGAACTGCCCCTCAACGAGGCGGGTCTGCGCACCACCGGTCGCTGCTGACCGGGCGCGTGGTGCCGTGTCCGACGGCCGTCCACAGGCCTGCGTCACATGGCCGGGAGGCCCGCTCGGGCCGGATAGGATCGGGTCCCGTGAGCGAGAACCCCCTTGCGCCGCCGCGACTGCGGTTCCCGGCGGACGCCTCCGAGCTGGTGAGCCGCATCTGGCCCGCGTCCGCGACGCGGACCGACGAGGGCATGCTCGCCGTCGGTGGGGTCGCTGCCGACGAACTCGTCGCCCGCTTCGGTTCCCCCCTCTACGTCGTCGACGAGCGTGACGTGCAGTCCCGTGCCGTCCGCGTGCGCGACGCCTTCACCGACGCGTTCACCCGGATCGGCACGCGGGCACACGTCTACTACGCGGCGAAGGCCTTCTGGACGACGCACGTCGCCCGGTGGATGGCCGACGCCGACCTCCGCCTCGACGTCTGCACGATGGGCGAACTCGCCGTCGGGCTGGCTGCCGGCGTCGACCCGGCACGGATGGGCTTCCACGGCAACGACAAGTCGGACGCCGAGATCGAGCGCGCCGTCGCGGTCGGGCTCGGCACGATCGTCCTCGACAGCCACGAGGAGATCGGCCGCGTCGCCCGGATCGCCGCCGACGCCGGGGTCACCCAGCGGGTCCGCATCCGGATCAACAGCGGGGTGCACGCCTCGACGCACGAGTTCCTGGCGACCGCGCGCGAGGACCAGAAGTTCGGCATCCCGCTGTCCGAGGCGGTGCACGCCGCGACCGCCGTCCGTGCCGAACCGTCGCTCGCCTTCGTCGGGCTGCACTCGCACATCGGCTCGCAGATCTTCGACGACAGCGGGTTCCGCGAGGCCGCCCGTCGACTCATGGACGTGCACGCCACGCTGGTGCAGTCCGGTCCGGTGCCGGAACTCAACCTCGGCGGCGGCTGGGGCATCGACTACACCGAGGCCGACTCCGCCCTCGAGCCGGAGGACGTCGCGGACGCCCTCGCCGCGATCATCGCCGACGAGTGCTCCGCGCGGGGCATCCCGGTGCCCGAGATCGCGGTGGAGCCCGGTCGGTACATCGTCGGCCCGCCCGGATTCACGCTGTACCGCGTCGGCACGATCAAGCCCGTCTCGGTGGACTCCGAGGACGGCACCGCGGCGACCCGCACCTACGTGTCGGTCGACGGCGGGATGAGCGACAACGTCCGGCCGGCGCTCTACGGTGCCGACTACACGGCACGGCTCGCCCGGACCTCGGACGCCGACCCGGTGCTGACCCGCGTGGTCGGCAAGCACTGCGAGAGCGGCGACGTGGTCGTCCACGACGAGTACCTGCCCGGCGACGTGCGCCGCGACGACCTGCTCGCCGTGGCCGCGACCGGTGCCTACTGCTGGAGCCTGGCGAGCAACTACAACCACGTCGGTCGTCCGCCGGTCGTCGCGGTCGCCGATGGGGCAGCCCGTATCCTCGTGCGGGGCGAGAGCGTCGACGACCTCCTCGCCCGAGACACGGGCGTCGTGCCGGTTCCCGAGACCGGTCCGGACGCCTGAGAACCCGACCCGGAGAGACCCCCACCAGATGATCGAATACCGCAACGTCCGCGTCGCACTGCTCGGAGCCGGCTCGGTCGGCTCCCAGGTCGCACGACTCCTGCTCGAGCACGGACCGGAGCTCGCCACGCGTGCCGGCGCCGGTCTCGAACTCGTCGGGATCGCCGTGCGCGACGTCGACGCCCAGCGGGACGTCGACCTGCCGCGCGAGTTGTTCACGACGGACGCCGGTTCGCTCATCCTCGGAGCCGACATCGTCGTCGAGCTCATCGGCGGCATCGAGCCCGCCCGCACCCTCGTGCTGCAGGCGCTGCAGTCCGGCGCCGACGTCGTCACCGGCAACAAGGCGCTGCTCGCCACGCACGGCCCGGAGCTCTTCGCCGCGGCCGAGCAGGTCGGCGCACAGCTCTACTACGAGGCGGCCGTCGCCGGGGCGATCCCGATCATCCGACCGCTGCACGACTCGCTGGCGGGTGACCGCATCGAGCGGATCATGGGCATCGTCAACGGCACGACGAACTTCATCCTCGACCTGATGGACCGAGAGGGCGCGACGTTCGCCGACGCCCTGGCCACCGCGACGGAGCTGGGGTACGCCGAGGCCGACCCGACCGCCGACATCGAGGGCTACGACGCCGCGCAGAAGGCCGCGATCCTGGCCTCGATCGCGTTCCACACCTCGGTCCCGCTCGCCGCCGTGCACCGCGAGGGCATCACCTCCGTGACGATCGAGCAGGTCCGTGCCGCGCGCAAGGCCGGCTACGTCGTGAAGATCCTCGCCACGTGCGAGCGGCTCACCGACGCGGACGGCCGCGAAGGCGTCAGCGCCCGGGTCTACCCCGCCCTGGTGCCGGAGTCGCACCCGCTCGCCAGCGTGCACGGCGCGAAGAACGCGGTGTTCGTCGAGGCCGAAGCCGCCGGCGACCTGATGTTCTACGGCGCCGGAGCCGGTGGGGTGGAGACGGCCTCCGCGGTCCTCGGCGACCTGGTGTCCGCCGCCCGACGGCACGTCATCGGGGGCCCGGGGGTCGCCGAGTCGACCCGGTCGGCGCTGCCGGTGTTCCCGATCGGGACCGTCCGCACCCGCTACCAGATCTCCCTGCACGTGTCGGACGCACCGGGTGTGCTCTCGGCCGTCGCCGGGGTGCTCGCGGCCCACGGCGTCAGCGTCGAGACCGTCGAGCAGACCACCACGGGTGCCACCGAGGGGACGGCGACGCTCGTCATCGGGACGCACCTGGCGCGGGAGGCCGACCTGGCCGACACGGTCGCCGCGCTCCGGGGTGAGGACGTGGTCCTGGACGTGACCAGCGTCCTGCGGTTCGTGGGGGCGTAGCGCGACCACGCGCCTCCCGGCACCGCACCGACCACCCGCACGACCGAACCGATCCACCCAGCCCGTTCCACACCGCCCGACCCGACCCAGACCGACCCACCGGACAGAGAGAGAAGCCTGATGGCCCACCAGTGGCAGGGAGTCCTGCGCGAGTACGCCGACCGACTCGACGTGACCGACGCGACCCCGATCGTGACGCTCGGTGAGGGCGGCACCCCGCTCATCCCGGCTCGTCGGCTCTCCGAGCGCACCGGCGCGACCGTGTACGTCAAGTACGAGGGCATGAACCCGACCGGTTCCTTCAAGGACCGCGGCATGACGATGGCGATCTCGAAGGCCGTCGAGCACGGCGCGAAGGCCGTCATCTGCGCCTCGACCGGCAACACCAGCGCCTCGGCCGCCGCGTACGCCACGCACGCCGGCATCACCGCCGCGGTGCTCGTGCCCGAGGGCAAGATCGCGATGGGCAAGCTCAGCCAGGCCGTCGCCCACGACGCCCAGCTGCTGCAGGTGCAGGGCAACTTCGACGACTGCCTGGACATCGCCCGCGACCTGTCCGCCAACTACCCGGTGCACCTGGTCAACTCGGTGAACAACGACCGCATCGAGGGGCAGAAGACCGCCGCGTTCGAGGTCGTCGACGTCCTCGGTGACGCACCGGACTTCCACTTCCTGCCGGTCGGCAACGCGGGCAACTACACCGCGTACTCCCGCGGCTACCGCGAGGACGTCGCCTCGGGCCGCTCCACCAAGATGCCGCGCATGTTCGGCTTCCAGGCCGCGGGCTCGGCCCCGATCGTGCACGGCGAGGTCGTCCGGCACCCGGAGACCATCGCCTCCGCCATCCGCATCGGCAACCCGGCGTCGTGGAAGTACGCGCTGGAGGCCCGTGACGAGACCGACGGCTACTTCGGTGCCATCTCGGACGAGGCGATCCTGGCGGCGCACCACCTGCTCTCGGCCGAGGTCGGCGTCTTCGTCGAGCCGGCATCGGCCATCGGTGTCGCCGGGCTGCTCGAGCGCTCCGACGCGGGCGTCATCCCGAAGGGCGCGACGGTCGTCATCACGGTGACCGGCCACGGCCTCAAGGACCCGCAGTGGGCGCTCCGCACCCAGGACGGTGGCGAGGTCACGCCGACGAGCGTCCCGGTCGACACCGCGGCGATCGCGGACGTGCTCGGACTGGTCAGCGCGCGGTGAGCGCCGACCGCTCGTCCGGACCGGGGGAGGGCATGACCGCCCACATCGCTGTACCGGCCGGACGGGCGGTGCGTGTGCGCGTCCCGGCGACGTCGGCGAACCTCGGGCCGGGGTTCGACTCCCTGGGACTCGCGCTCTCGCTCTACGACGAGGTCGTCGTGCGCGTCCGCCCGGAGCCCGGCGCGACGGTCACCATCGACGGCGTCGGTGCCGGCGAGGTCCCGACGGATGACACGAACCTGGTGGTCCGGGCCGTGCGCCGGGGCCTCGAGCACGCCGGGGTCCCGCAGCCGGGGCTCGAGTTGCACGCCACGAACGCCATCCCGCACGGTCGCGGCATGGGGTCCTCGGCGGCGGCCATCGTCGCCGGGCTGATGGCGGCACGGGGCCTGCTCGAGGGCGTGGTCGACCTCGACGCGGCGACCCTGCTCACCCTCGCCACCGAGATGGAGGGGCACCCGGACAACGTCGCCCCGGCCCTCTTCGGCGGGTTGACGATCGCGTGGATGACCCCGGACGGGCCGGCGCACAAGCGACTGCTCGTGCACCGCGGTGTCTCGCCGGTCGTGTTCGTGCCGACGTCGACACTGTCGACGAAGCTCGCCCGCTCGCTGCAGCCGATGACCGTGCCGCACGAGGACGCCGCGTTCAACGTGTCCCGCTCCGCACTGCTCGTCGCGGCGCTGATCCAGAGCCCGGAACTGCTGCTCGCCGCGACCGAGGACCGGCTCCACCAGGCGTACCGGGCGAGCGCCATGCCCGAGACCGACGCGCTGATCGGCCTGCTCCGTCAGCACGGCCTGGCCGCGGTCGTCTCCGGAGCCGGGCCGAGCCTCCTCGTCATGGGCAGCGACCCGGCACAGCGTCTCGACGCCGCCGGTCTGGTCGAGCGACACGCCGAATCCACCTGGCGTCCGCTCATGCTGGCCGTCGATCTGGGTGGTGCTACAGTGAAAGCGCTCCCGACGCTCGAAGCCGATCTCGCGCAGGCCTCGACCATCCACGGTCGACCGCCAGCTTGATCCGGTGCGTGGGGCACTTTCTCCAGATCACCGTTCTCGGGCCAGATCACCTGGCTTGGCCAGATCACCGCTCCAGGTCCGTCGTCTGAACGACGGCCGTTGCACGCTGCCACGAGATCGGTGGAAACTCTCCGCGTTCTGCGGTCGGAAGGAACAACAGCATCGTGACCGACGTCACCACCTCCACCTCGGTGGAGATCCCCACTGACCTGCGCGCACTCCGTCTCCCGGAGCTCCAGCGCATCGCCTCGTCCCTCGGCATCACGGGGCTCTCGAAGCTCCGCAAGGGCGACCTGATCGCGTCGATCGAGGACAAGCGTCCGGCCGAGGCACCCGCCTCCGCCACGCCGACCCTCGAC
>NZ_JASDDD010000065.1:0-17962 GCF_030407555.1 Curtobacterium sp. APC 4022 | reverse complement strand
CCGGGGCCGGTTGGCACCGGTCACGGGGCGGGTGGGCCTGGGTGCCGAGCGGTCGTCCGGGAGCCCTTCGGCACCCGTACCGCGGGGGCGGCTCAGGACTGGGCGAAGAAGTTCGCCTCGATGTCGGACTCTACCTCAGCAGGCTCACCGCTCACTGCGATGTGTGCGGGCGAGAGCAGGAAGACCTTGTTCGTGACGCGCTCGATCTTGCCGTACAGGCCGAGCGACAGGCCACTGGCGAAGTCGATCATCCGGCGGGCGTCACCCTCGGTCATCTGCGAGAGGTTGATGATGACGGGGATGCCGTCACGGAAGCTCTCGGCGATGGACTGGGCGTCCTTGTACTCGCGCGGGTGGACGGTGAGGATCTCGTTCATTTCCTGGACCGGGGTCGCCTTCTGTGCGGTCGTGTGCGCGCGGCGGAGCGGGGTGACCTGCGCGCCGCGCTGGGAGGTGTGCTGGGGCTTCGCGGGCGCGGCGGCCGGAGCGGCAGCTGCGGGCGCTGCGGCGGCCGGAGCGGCAGCGGGCGCTGCGGCGGCCGGGGCCTCCTGCGGCGCTGCCGGGGCCTGCTGGCGCGCCTGCGCCGGCGCGGCCTGCTGCTCGTCCTCGTAGTCGAGTTCCTCGTCGGCGAGGCCGAGGTAGACCATCGTCTTCTTCAGCGGGTTGGCCATGGTTCCTCCGGGAGTCGTGCTCGTTGATGCCCTGCGACGAGGCTATGGGGCGGCGGGCCGATTCCCGGTGATTGCGCTCCCGATCCGCAGGTGTGTCGCGCCCTCCGCGATCGCCTCGGCGTAGTCGCCGCTCATGCCGGCGGAGATGTCGGTCGCCGCGGGCTCGAGCAGGCGCACCCGCTCGGAGATCGCACGGAGCCGGGCGAAGGCCGCGCGGGGCTCCTCGTCGAGCGGCGCGACCGCCATCACGCCCCGGAGGCGCAGGGTCCCGGTGGCCAGGACCCGCTCGGCCAGGGCGTCGACCTCGTCCGGTACGACACCGCCACGACCGGGGTCGTCCGTGAGGTTGACCTGCACGAAGCCGTCGAGCACGCGGGGGTCCGGCTCGGTCTCGGTCGGGGCGAAGGCGTCGACGACGCTCGCTCGGTCGAGGGACTGCACGACGTGCGCGTACCGGCGCGCCTGCCGGGCCTTCTTCGACTGCAGCTGCCCGACGAAGTGCCAGGTCAGGCCGAGCTCCTCGAGTTCCGCGGCCTTGGCCTGCGCCTCCTGGTGCCGGTTCTCCCCCACGTCCGTCACGCCGAGCGCGGCGAGCTGCCGGACGAGCGCGGCCGGGTGGTACTTCGTGACGACGACGAGGGTGAGCTCGTCGACGGAGCGGCCGGCGGCGCGCGCCGCGTCGGCGATGCCCTCCCGGACGGACGCGAGACGCGCCTCCAGTCCGTCGTCTGGTGACGAGGACGGGAGGCGCGTGTCGGCGACCACAGGGGTCGGTTACTTCAGGAAGTCGGGGACGTCGAGCTCGTCGTCGTCGTCGAAGGCCGGGTCGGCGGCGCGCTGCGCCGGCGGCTCGTGCTCCTGCGACGCCCACGACGGGGTCGAGTGGCCGGAGTCCTCGATGCGGTTGGACGAACCGGTGGTGACGGGCACGGTGGCGCCGGCGTCCGGGTCGACGTAGCTCGAGCGACGCTCCTGGTGCTGCTGCTGCGACGGCTCGCCGCCGTCGAAGCCGGCGGCGATGACGGTGACCCGCACCTCGTCGCCGAGGGTGTCGTCGATGACCGCACCGAAGATGATGTTCGCCTCGGGGTGGACGGCCTCCTGCACCAGACGGGCCGCGTCGTTGATCTCGAAGATGCCGAGGTTCGAGCCACCCTGGATCGAGAGCAGCACGCCGTGCGCACCGTCGATCGAGGCCTCGAGCAGCGGCGACGCGACGGCGAGTTCGGCCGCCTTGATCGCGCGGTCGGCGCCCCGCGAGGAGCCGATGCCCATGAGCGCCGAACCAGCACCCTGCATGACGCTCTTCACGTCGGCGAAGTCGAGGTTGATCAGGCCCGGGGTCGTGATGAGGTCCGTGATGCCCTGGACACCGGCGAGGAGCACCTGGTCGGCCGTGGCGAAGGCCTCGACCATGGAGATGCCGCGGTCGGAGATCTCGAGCAGGCGGTCGTTCGGCACGACGATGAGCGTGTCGACCTCGTCCTTGAGGCTCGCGACGCCGTTCTCGGCCTGCGACTGGCGGCGCTTGCCCTCGAAGCCGAAGGGCTTCGTGACGACACCGATGGTCAGGGCGCCGATCGACTTCGCGATGCGGGCGACGACCGGGGCGCCACCGGTACCGGTGCCACCACCTTCACCGGCGGTGACGAAGACCATGTCGGCCCCGGCGAGGGCTTCCTCGATCTCCTCGGCGTGGTCCTCGGCGGCGCGGCGACCCACCTCGGGGTCGGCACCGGCTCCGAGGCCGCGGGTGATCTCGCGACCCACGTCGAGCTTGACGTCGGCGTCGCTGAGCAGCAGCGCCTGTGCGTCGGTGTTGATGGCGATGAACTCGACCCCGCGGAGTCCGAGCTCGATCATGCGGTTGACGGCGTTGACACCGCCGCCGCCGACACCGACCACCTTGATGACGGCGAGGTAGTTGTGGTTCGTGGTCACGTCTGTCCGGCCTCCGGTCAGAACCCTCAACCTTTGCTTGAAGTTCAGAGTTCTAGCTGCTACGAATGGTGCTGGCCCCGACGCTACGGGTGCCGTCCTGCTGCTGACGACCCGCCACGCCGCGTGTCGCCGATCGCGGCGCAGATCGTGTCGGCGTCGCATCCGCTCGGCGCGGTCAGCCCTGCGGTCGGATGATCCCGTTGTCCGGAGCGGACACGTCGTACTCGACCTTCGAGCCCTTGTCACGTGCCGCGTGGTCCTTGACCAGGGCCGCCAACAGCGTCGCCTTCGCCGCGGACTCGTCCGGACTCCCCCACACCACGCTCGACCCGTCGCTCATGGTCAGGGTCACGTCGTCCGAGGTCGAGGCCGCGATGCCCGACACCTGGTCGCGCACACTGGCCGGCATCGCCAGCACGACCTCGGTCATGGTCCGGAACACCGTGCTGCCGAGCTTCGCCCGACCGATGTCCGCCACCGGCATGCCGCTCGGCCGCTTCGTCATCGACTGCACGACGATGCCGGCCGGGTCGACGAGATCGAACGACTTCCCCGACTTCACGGCGACGACCGGCGTCCGTTCGGTGACGGTGACGACCAGGGTGTGCGGCGGCTCCTCTTCCGTGACGTAGCTCTCGATCAGCGGGAAGCCGGCGATCTGCTGCTTCACCTCGCCCAGGTCGATCCGGGCCAGGGGCGTGCCGATCTGACCCGACAGCGCCGCCCGGACCTCGGCCGCGTCCACGCGGTCGGTGCCCTTCACCTCGATCGTCTGCAGCGCCATCAGCGGCGAGAAGACCGCGACCAGGATCGACACCACCAGCACGACGACGACACCGCCGGCCGTGATCCACGCTGCACGACGGTGCCGGGAACGTCGGGTGAACCGCCGGACCTCGGCACGCTCCAGCAGACGGCGGCGCTTGCGGGCGATGCGCGCCTCGCGGGCGGTCTCGGCCGCGCGGACGCGGGCGCCGATCGGGGTCTCGTGCGGCACGTGGGTGGACACGGGCGCGTCGGTCACGGCCGTACGCGTGGTGCCGTCCAGACGGGAGGCCCGTCCCGGCTCCGTCCCGCCGGCGTCCGTCGCAGCGTCACGCGTCGTGACGGGCCCGGTCAGGCGCCGGTCCAGTGGCACGGGAGCGGTCAGGCGCTCGTCCGCCGTGCGGTCGTCCTCCGTGAGGTCGACCTCCGGCAGTGCGGGCAGGAGCGCGTCGAGCGGGTCGACGTCCGGCTCCGGGGTGGACGCGACCACGTCGTCACGGTGCGCCGACGTGCGCGAGGCACGCCGGGCCCCCCGGGCGCCGCTCAGTGCGGAACGGAAGCCGCCGCTCCGAGCCGGCCGACCGGAGCGCGCCGCGCCGTCGGGAACGTCCGTCCCGGCGGACCGCTCGTCGGCACCGGCCCGGTCGTCGAACCCCTCCGGGCGCTTCACCGGCCTGCGGCTCCGGCGTCGTCCGTCTGCAGGGCCGTGAGGACCTGCGGGATGATCCGGTACACGTCGCCGCAACTCAGGGTCATGATGATGTCGCCGTCGCGGGCGATGGCAGCCGCACGCGCCGAGGCCTCGGCCCAGTCGGGCAGGTAGTCGACCCGCTCCTGGTCGGCGAAGCGCTCCTGCACCAGGGCGCCGGTGACGCCGGGTTCCGGGTCCTCCCGGGCGCCGTAGACGTCGAGCACGACCGTGTGGTCCGCCAGCTCCTCGTAGACCTTCGCGAAGTCGCCCGCCATCAGCCGCGTCCGCGAGTACAGGTGCGGCTGGTGGATCGCGATGATGCGCCCCTCGCCGACGACGTCGCGGGCCGCGTGCAGCGCCGCGGCGACCTCGGTCGGGTGGTGCGCGTAGTCGTCGTACACCGAGACGCCACGCTCAACACCGTGCAGCTCGAAGCGCCGCTCGGTCCCACCGAACGCCTCGATGCCGCGGACCGCGTCGGCCGGCTCGACGCCCAGCCCGACGAGCACCGCGAAGGCACCCACCGCGTTGACGGCGTTGTGGCGGCCCGGCACGCGCAGGGCGATGTGGTGCGACGCGCCGTCCCAGCGCAGGTCGACCGTGACCCCGGCGCCCTCGGTGACACGCTCGATGCGGACGTCGGCACCCTCGGCCTCGCCGAAGGTGACGATCTCCGGCGCGTCCGGGCGGGCACGGATGCCCTCGGTGACCCGGACGGCACCGGCGTCGTCGCTCGAGACGACGATGCGCTCCCGGGCCTTCGCGGCGAACTCGACGAACGCGTCGATGAAGGCCTGCTCGCTGCCGTAGTGGTCCAGGTGGTCCGGGTCGACGTTCGTGATGAGCGCGATCGCCACGTCGTAGAGCAGGAAGGAGCCGTCGGACTCGTCCGCCTCGACGACGAACAGGTCGCTGCTGCCCGGTGCCGAGCTGGTGCCCAGGGACTGGATCACCCCGCCGTTGACGAAGCTCGGGTCGAGGCCCAGCTCGACCAGGGCGGTGACGATCATGCCCGTCGAGGTGGTCTTGCCGTGCGCGCCCGCGACCGCCACCAGGCGGTGCTCGGAGATCAGTGCGGCCAGGGCCTGCGACCGGTGCAGCACCGGCAGTCCGCGGCGCTGCGCCTCGAGGAGTTCGGGGTTGTCCGGCCACAGCGCGCTCGTGACGACGATCGTGTCCGCGTCGCCGACGTTGGCGGCGTCGTGCCCGATCCGGACCTCCGCGCCGAGCTCGCGCATCCGGCCGGTCGTCGCGGTCTCGCGGGAGTCGCTGCCCGTGACGTGGTGGCCGGCGGCCAGGAACATCCGCGCGATGCCGCTCATGCCGGACCCGCCGATGCCGACGAAGTGCACCGTGCCCAGGTCGTCGGGGATCGGCTGGGTGAGGTCCGGCTTGATGGTCATGGTTCCTCCGTGCTGCTGGTGGAGCGGGTGCTGCTGGTGTCGCTGCTGCTGGTGTCGCTGCTGCTGGTGTCGCTGCTGGTGTTGCTCCGGCTGCGGCGCTTGCTCGTGCGCGCCGCGCTGAGGACGAGCTCCGTCATCCGGTCGGCGCCGTCGCGGTGTCCGACGCTGCCGGACCGGACGGCCATGTCCGCGATGCCGGCACGGTCCTCCAGGATCGTCAGCAGCTGCAACGTGATCCACTCCGGCGTGAATTCCTGGTCCGCGACGAGCACCGCTCCCCCGGCGGCGACCACGTCGCGGGCGTTGTGCCGCTGCTCGCCGTTGCCGACCGGGTACGGCACCAGGACGCTCGGCAGGCCGACCGCGGTGAGCTCGCAGACCATGCCGGCCCCGGAGCGCGAGACGACGAAGTCCGCAGCCGAGTACGCCAGGTCCATCCGGTCGCAGTACGGCAGCACGTGGTAGCCGTCCAGGTCGCTCGGGCCGATGTCCGACGCGGCGCCGACGACGTGCAGGATCTGCCACCCGGCCCCGAGGATCGTCGCCGCGGCCTGGTTGACGGTGCGGTTGATGCTCCGTGCGCCCGACGAACCACCGGTGACGAGCAGCACCGGACGCTCCGGGTCCAGACCGAACTCGGCGAAGCCCGCCGCGCGCTCGGCCCGACGGTCCAGCCGCTCGATCTCACGGCGCAGGGGCATCCCGACGACGCGGGAGTGTGGCAGTTTGGTGTTCGAGAACGTCACACCGACGTGGCGGGTCAGGACGGCGGCCATCCGGTTCGCCAGGCCCGGCTTCGCGTTCTGCTCGTGCACGACGATCGGCGTGCCGGTGCGCTTCGCCGCGATGTAGGCCGGCGCGGCCGCGTAGCCGCCGACGCCCAGGACGACGGCGATCTCGCGCTCGCGGATGATCTGCTCGGTGCGTCGGACCGCCGACCAGAAGGCGCCGGGGAACCGCAGGGCCGCACCGTTGACCTTGCGCGGGAACGGCAGGCGCGGGATCGTCACGAGTTCGTAGCCGCGCATCGGGACGAGCCGGGACTCCAGCCCTTCGGCCGTGCCGAGGACCAGGACCTCGTCCTCCGGCGACCGCTGGGTCAGCCGGTCGGCGACCGCGAGCAGGGGATTCACGTGGCCGGCGGTCCCGCCGCCGGCGAAGAGGAAGCGGCTCACCGCAGGGCTCCGTTCCGTGTCCCGGGTTCCGGGACCGTGGTGGCGCGTGCCCTGCTGCCGGAGCGGCTCGGCAGGTCACGGGCGAAGGACAGCACGACGCCGATGGCGACGAGCGTCATGATGAGCGCCGATCCACCGGCCGAGATGAGTGGGAGAGGCACTCCGAGCACCGGCAGGAGCCCGAGGACGACCGCGATGTTGACGAGCGCCTGCCCGATCACCCAGGCGAGCACGCCGCCGGTGACGGTGCGGACGAAGGGGTCCGGCGACAGGCGGATGACCCGGATCATGCCGATGGCCAGGACGACGAACAGGGCGAGCACGACGACCGCGCCGATGAGCCCCAGCTCTTCGCCGACGATCGCGAAGATGTAGTCGTTGTCCGCCTCGGGCAGCCACGACCACTTCAGCTTCGAGTTGCCGAGGCCGACCCCGAACACACCGCCGGACGCCAGCGCCCACATGCCGTGCACGGGCTGCCAGCACAGGTCCTGCGCCTGGTTCGAGTCGGTGCAGCCGGAGAGCCACGCGCTGATGCGGGACTGCCGCGAGCTGGAGGCCATGGTGACGACCGGTAGCATGACGGCGATCGCCGCGACGCCGACCGCCAGGTGCCGCAGACGGACGCCGCCGACGAACAGGCTGCCGAAGACCAGGATCATCATGATCATCGCGGTGCCCTGGTCGCCACCGACCAGGACGAGGCCGATCGACACGGCGGTCGCGAGTCCGACCGGGATGAAGACCTCACGCCAGTCGTGCAGCTTCTCGCGCTTCCGGAACAGCACCGCACCGATGCCGAGCACGAGCGCGAGCTTGAGGATCTCGGACGGCTGCGCGGTGAACCCGCCGATGCCGATCCAGTTCCGGTTGCCCTGCACCGAGATGCCGATCGGGCTGAACACCAGCAGCTGCAGGACGAGCCCCGCGCCGAGGATCCGCATCGCCCAGCGGCGCCAGAACTCGGCGGAGAGGCGGCTGACCACGAGCATCAGCGGAACACCGATCAGCGCGTACAGGCCCTGCTTGGCGAAGGCCCCGAAGAAGCCGTGCTTGTAGCGGTACTCCTCGACGCTCGACGACGACAGGACCATCACGACACCGAAGACGACGAGGAAGAGCGTGACGCCGAGGATCGTGTAGAACGTCGTGGACTCGGCCACGAAGACGTTCTTGACGGCCACGACCGCGCCGTTCGAGCGGCGGCGGGCACCGTCGACGCCGGAGCCCACGCGCGCGCTGGTCGCGGCTCCCGCTGCGCTGGCTCGGGCCCGGGCGCTACGCCCGTTCGCCGGCAGATCCGTCGGTGTCGCCATCGGCGTCGCCTCCCAGGTGCTCGTGGACCGCTGCCGCGAAACGTTCGCCCCGGTCGGCGTAGGAACCGAACTGGTCGAAGGACGCGGCGGCCGGGGCGAGGAGGACCGTGTCGCCCGGTCTCGCGACCGATGCGGCATGCCGGACCGCCTCGGGCATGACCTGCTCAGTGTCCAGCGCTTCCACCTGCAGGACCGGGACCGCGGGCGCGTGTCGTGCGAATGCCTCCAGGACGGGGGTCCGGTCGGTGCCGATCACGACGACGCCACGGACCCCGGGCCCGAAGCGCTCGACCAGGCCGTCGATGTCGACGCCCTTGAAGAGCCCGCCGACGATCCACACCACGGACTCGAAGGCGGACAGCGAGGCGGTCGCGGCGTGCGGGTTCGTCGCCTTCGAGTCGTCGACCCAGGCGATGCCGTCGGCGCTGGCGACCGCCTCGGTCCGGTGGTGGTCGGCACGGAACGCCTGCACCGCCGAGCGGATCGCGCTGGGCGGGACCGAGCCGGCGCGGGCGAGCGCCGCCGCGGCCAGCACATTGGCGGTCATGTGGGGGCTGTCGAGCCCGGCCGTCTCGAGGTCCGCGACGGTGGCGAGCTCGAGCGCGCTGTTGCGGCGGTCCTCGGTGAAGGCGCGGTCGCAGAGCACGTCCTCGACGAGCCCGACATCGCCGGGGGCGGGCAGTCCGAGCGAGAAGCCCACCGCGCGGCAACCCTCGACGACGTCGGCCTCCTCGACCATGCGGCGGGTGGCGTCGTCGGCCGTGTTGTAGACGCAGGCCAGCACGGTGCGCTCGTAGACCTTGGCCTTCGCGGCGCGGTAGGCCTCCGCGGAACCGTGCCACTCCAGGTGGTCGTCGGCGATGTTGAGGCAGGCCGAGGCGAGCGGCACGACGGCACCCGGGCCCTCGGTCGCCATCGTGTGCAGCTGGTGGCTGGAGAGCTCGACGACCAGGACGTCGAAGCCCTCCGGGTCGCGGACCACGTCGAGCACCGGCACGCCGATGTTGCCGCACGCCACGGCACGCAGCCCGGTCGCGGCGTACATCGCGGTGGCCAGCTGGGTGGTCGTGGTCTTGCCGTTCGTGCCGGTGATCGTCAGCCAGGGCGCGGCGACCGGGCCCTTCACGACCTTGTCGCGGACCCGCCAGGCGAGTTCGATGTCGCCCCAGACGGGGCCGTGTTCGTGAGCCCAGACGACGGTCGCGTTGTGCGGCGGGAGGCCCGGGGACACGACGACCAGGTCGGGTGCCTGCTCGACGAGCGCGGCGGGCACGGTGTCGAGCGGCGTCTGCACGAAGCGGGCACCGATCACGTCGAGCAGTTCCACGCTGTCGGCCGGGGCGTCGGTCGAGTACACGACGACGTCGCTGCCGAGCTCGGCGAGGGTGTCCGCCACCGAGAACCCGGTGGCGCCGAGGCCGAGCACGGCGACCCGCAGCCCCTTCCAGCCCTCGGAGTACCAGCTGTCGAGACCGTTCAGGCGTTCGCTCATTGGACTCGTGCGATCCATTCCAGGTAGAACAGCCCGACCCCGGCCGCGACGCAGAGCCCCGCGATGATCCAGAACCGGACGACGACGGTCACCTCGGCCCAGCCCTTGAGCTCGAAGTGGTGGTGCAGGGGGCTCATCCGGAAGATGCGCTTGCCGTGCGTGATCTTGAAGTACGCCCGCTGCAGGATGACCGAGCCGGTGACGATGAAGAACAGGCCACCGATCAGGACGAGCAGCAGCTCGGTGCGGCTGAGGATCGCGAGACCGGCCAGGGCACCGCCGAGCCCGAGGGACCCGGTGTCGCCGAGGAAGATCTGCGCCGGCGACGTGTTGTACCAGAGGAAGCCGATCAGCCCACCGCAGACCGCGGCAGCGACGACGGCCAGGTCGAGCGGGTCGGTGACGGTGTAGCAGGCGTGCTTCGTGGTCTCGTCGATCCGGACGCCACCGCAGATCTGGTTCGACTGCCAGAACCCGATGATGACGTAGGAGCCGATCGCCAGGATGCTCGACCCGGTGGCCAGGCCGTCGAGTCCGTCGGCGACGTTGACGCCGTTCGAGGTCGACACGGTGAGCAGCACGATCCACGCCAGGAACAGGATCGTCCCGATGACGGTGCCGAGCGCCATGAAGTCGAGCCACGGGATGTCCCGGATCGCCGAGATCATCGTGGACGCCGGGGGCTTGCCACTGCCGGCGGGGACGACGAGGGCGATGGTCGCGAAGACCACGCCGACGATGACCTGCCCGAGCACCTTCGCCCAGCCGCCGAGCCCGAGGCTCCGCTGGCGTCGGACCTTGAGGAAGTCGTCGACGAACCCGACGACGCCGAGCCCGACCATGAGGAACAGGACGAGCAGCCCGGACAGCGTGAGCGGGTCACGGCCGACCAGGTGTCCCACGAAGTACCCGAGCACCGCGCCGAGGATCAGGACGATGCCGCCCATGGTGGCGGTGCCGCGCTTGGTGTGGTGCGACTGCGGGCCGTCGTCACGGATGAACTGGCCCCACCCGAGTCGGTGGAACAGCTTGATGAACAGCGGCGTGAGCAGCAGTGTGAACACCAGCGACACAGCGCCGGCGACGAGGAGCGCGATCATTCGGGGACACCTCCGAGGCGGTCGCCGAGGAACCGCAGCCCGGCCGACTTCGAGGACTTGACCAGGACGACGTCACCCGGACGCACGAGTTCCTGGAGGGCACGGACGGCGTCGTCGACGTCCTCGATGAACACGGACTCGCCGTCCCACGATCCCTCGAGGGTGGCGGCCTGGTGGATGGGCATGGCACCGCGACCGACGACCACGAGCTGACCGATGTTCAGGCGGACGACGAGCCGACCGATGGTGTCGTGCTCCTCCACCGAGAACTCGCCGAGCTCGGCCATCTCGCCGAGGACGGCGACGGTGCGCTCCCCCGGGCGGACGACCTGCGCGAGCGTCCGCAGCGCGGCGGCGGTCGAGTCGGGCGAGGCGTTGTACGCGTCGTTGATGACGGTGACGCCGTCCGGGCCCTGCAGCAGCTCCATGCGCCAGCGCTCGGCGCGCGTCATCGACGCGAGCGCCTCGGCGCCGTCGGCGAGCGGTACACCCCAGAGGTGCGCCACCGTCAGGGCGGCGGCCGCGTTCATGGCGTGGTGCTCGCCGAGGATGGCGAGGCGGACGTCGACGGTCTCGAGGCCGTCGGACGGGCCTCCCGTCACGTCGTCGGGTGCCGGAGCGGTCTCGCCGACGGGAGGCGCGGTGAGCGTGAAGCGGGTGCCCTCGCGGTCCGTGGTGACACCGCTGATGCGGTAGTCCGCCCCGGCGGACGTGCCGAAGCCGACCACGCGGGCGTCGGTGCGCTCGCGCATCCGCGCGACGCGGTCGTCGTCGACGTTGAGGAGGGCGGTCGCGGTGGCCGGCAGGTCGGTGACCATCTCGGACTTCGCGCGCTCGGTGGCGTCGATCCCGCCGAACTCGCCGGCGTGGGCGAGCCCGACCTTGAGCACGACGCCGACGTCCGGCTCGGCGATGCGGACGAGCTTCGCGATGTGGCCGATGCCGCTCGCGCCCATCTCGACGACGAGGAAGCGGGTGTCGGCCGTGATCCGGAGCATGGAGACCGGGGCGCCGACGTGGTTGTTGAACGAGCCCTCGGGCGCCACGGTCTCGCCGGCGCGGGACAGGATCGTCCGGAGCATGTTCTTCGTGCTCGTCTTGCCGTTCGAGCCGGTGATGCCGACCACGCGGAGGGACCCGGCGGCGCGGACGCGTGCGACGACCTCGTGCGCGAGGGCGGCCAGCGCGGCGTACCCGTCGGTGACGACGATCTGGGCGGTGGTGGAGTCCTCCGGCAGGTCGACGGCACGCTCCGTGACGACCAGGGCGGCGCCAGCGGTTGCGGCGGACGGCACGAAGCGGTGTCCGTCGGTCTCCTCGCCGAGCAGGGCGAAGAAGACGCTGCCGGGGCCGACGAGCCGCGAGTCGGTCTCCACGGGACCGTCGACGGTCGTGTCGGCGGCACCGCGGACGAGCTCGCCGTCGACCGCGGTGGCGATCTCGGCGAGGGTCAGGGCGATCATCGGGCGTCCTCCGCCGGGCCGGTGTTCGGTTCCCAGCCGGCCTCTCGGAGCGCGGCACGGGCCTCGTCGCGGGCCGAGTACGGCGTCCGGACCCCCTGGATGTCGCGGTAGTCCTGGTGGCCGGGGCCGGCCCAGAGGATCGAGTCCCCCTCGCCGACCAGGGCCACGGCGGCGCGGATGGCGGCCTCGGGCGGGCTCACCTCGTGGATCTCGTGTTCCGGGAACGCGGCACGGGCGGCGTCGACCAGGGTCTTCCGGATCGACGCGGCGTCCTCGAAGCGCGGGTGGTGGTCGGTGACGACCAGGATGTCGGACCCCTCGGCCGCGACCCGGGCCATGTCCGCCCGCTTCGTCGTGTCGCGGTCGCCGTCGGCGCCGAACAGCATGACGACCTTGCCGGGCGTGAACTGGCGCACCGCCGCGAGGGTGTTGAGGAAGGCGTCGGGGCTGTGGCCGAAGTCGACGTAGACGCTCGGGCCGGCGTGGCCGGAGACGCGCTCGGTGCGGCCGGGCAGGTAGCACTCGATGGCGCTGACGACGGTGCCGTCGCGCTCGTCGGCGTAGGTGCGGTGGTTCGTCTCGAGCGCGTGCGAGATCGCGCCGAGCTCGAACCCGCCCTCGACGAGCATGACGATGGCGAGGGCGGCGTTGGCGGCCATGTGCCAGCCGATCAGCGGGACGCGGGTGGTGAGCTCGCGGCCCTCCGGTCCGGTCAGGCGGAACTCGGTGTACGCGGCGTGCGCCTCGAGGATGTCGACGTGCCACTCGGCCTCGACCTCGGGGTGCACCGTGATGGTCGTCACCGGGATACGGGAGTCCTGGACGACGCGGTGGCCCCAGTCGGTGTCGAGCGAGACGACACCGCGACGACCGTGCTCCGGCTGGAACAGCGGCAGCTTCGCCTGGAAGTACTCCTCCATGTCGGCGTAGTCGTCGAGGTGGTCGTGGCTGAGGTTCGTGAACGCGACGACGTCGAAGACGATGCCGTCGACGCGGTGCCGGCTGAGGGCCTGGGCGCTGACCTCGACGGCGACGGCGCGGACCTCGCTCTCGCGCATCCGGGCGAGGAGCGCGTGCATCTCGCTGGCCTCAGGCGTGGTGAGCCGGCTGGTGACGCTGAGCGAGCCGATGTGCCGCTCGGCGGTCGAGCTCAGGCCGGTGACCAGGCCGAGCTGCTTGAGGATGCCCTCGAGGATGTACGAGGTGCTGGTCTTGCCGTTCGTCCCGGTGACGGCGAAGAGCAGCGGCAGCTCGGCCTCGTCCGGGTTGGTGCGGTAGACCCACGCGGAGACGTCCCCGAGCGCTGCCCGCGGGCTGTCGACGACCAGGACCGGCAGGCCGGACCGCTCGGCGACGGCCACACCGTCGGCGTCGGTGAGGACGGCGACGGCACCGCGCTCGGCGGCGTCGGCGGCGAACTCGGCACCGTGGCGGTTCGCGCCGTGGACGCCGACGAACAGGTCACCGGGCTGCACCTCGGCGGCGCTCAGGGTGACGCCGGTCGTCTCGACGCCGTCGAGCGAGCCGACGACCCGGAGCCCGAAGGCGTTCGCGAGTTCGGCGACCGGCCGCGGGGTCGGGTGTTCGGGCCGGAGGACCGGGGGGATCCGTGCTGACAAGTGCTCCTTCTTCCTCTCCACGTGGACGGGTCGTCCTACCAGGTCGACGGGTAGGTCCGCGCCTGTGTCGTGGAGGGGGCGACTCGGTACTTCTCGAGCACCTGGGACATGAGTGTGCGGAACGCCGGAGCCGCTCCGCTCGACCACTTGGTGGTCTGCGGCTTCGTGAACGTCACCGTGACAACATACTGGGGGTCTTCGGCGGGTGCCATTCCGGCCACCGAGATGATACGGTCCGCGCCGTAGCCCTTGGCACCGTCGGCGACCTCGGCCGTTCCGGTCTTCGCGGCGATGTTGTAGCCCGAGATCGGCTTCATGCCGACCAGGGTCCCGCCGGTCACCACGCTCTGCAGCATGTCGACCGTCTGGGTGGCCGCCGCGGCCGACACGACGCGCTTGCTCTGCACGTCGGGCGCGTCGATCGTCTTGCCGTCCTCGGTCTGGCAGCCCTTCACCATGTGCAGCGGGATCCGGACGCCCTGGTTCGCGAGCGTCTGGTAGATGCTCGAGACCTGCATGGCGGTGGTCGAGATGCCCTGGCCGAACATCGAGTTGATGTCGGTCTGCTTGTCCCACTGGGGGCTCGCGCCGTAGTTCATCGTCGGCTGACCCGGGTAGTCGATCGCGGGCTCGGGCTCGAACAGGCCGAACTCGCGCATCACGTCGTACCGCTGCTGGGTCGTCAGCTTGGAACCGAGCTCGGTGATGCCGACGTTCGAGGAGTCCCGGAGGATGCCGGTGAGCGTCAGGTTCTCGGTCGGGTGGAACTCGGAGTCATGGATCGTCCCGCCCCAGGGGAAGGTGCGCGAGTACGGCACGACCGCCTGGGTCGTCGGGCTCGCCAGGCCCTTGTCGATGAGGGCGGCGGCGATCGCGGCCTTGATCGTCGAACCGGGCTCGTAGGCGGCCGTCAGGGCGCGGGAACCGTAGGCCCCGGGGTCCTTCGTCGCGTCGACGTCGTTCGGGTCCACGGTCGGGTAGTCCGCGACGGCCAGGACCTCGCCGGTCTTGGCGTTCACCACGGTGGCGGTGGCGGACTCGGCCTTGAGCTGCTGGGCGGCGTCCGCGATGTCCTGCGACGCCATGTACTGCAGGTCGCTGTCGATCGTGGTGACGAGCGTCCCGCCGTCCTTCGCGCGCTTCTGCGTCACGGTGCTGCCCGGCAGCTGCACGCCGTCCTCACCGCGCTCGTAGGTCTCGGAGCCGTTCGTGCCGGCGAGGCACTTCTGGTACGCCAGCTCGAGGCCGGCCTGGGCACCGTCGGTCCCCATGAAGCCGGTCACGTTGCCGGTGGCCGCGCCGGTCGGGTAGGACCGGGCAGCCTGCTGCTCCGGGTAGAGCCACGGCACCTGCAGGGCACGGACGGCCTCGTAGTGCGCGACGTCGATGCCCTTGACCAGGTACGCGAAGTCGGACTTCGGGTCGGCCGCGATGTTCTTCTGCATGGTCGCGACGTCGCCGCCGGAGGCCTTCGCGATCGCGCTGAGGGCCTGGTCGACCGAGACGTCCTTCACACGGGTGCCGCCGAGCTTGCCCTCGAACGACTTCACCAGGCGCGGCGAGGTCGTGATGTTGTAGCGGACCACGCTCTCGGCCAGCGCGGTGCCGTCACGGTCGACGATCGTCCCGCGCGTGCCGTACAGCGTGACCGGGATGCTGCGCTTCGACTCGGCGGCCTGCGACAGCTCGTCCGCCTGCACGACCTGGATGTCGACCAGCCGGACCACGAACACCGCGACGAGCGCGATCACGGCGATCATCACGACGCTGTAGCGCAGTCGTCGGTTGCGGAGCGTCTTCGTCACGAGCGGCCTTCCCGGGGTGGTGCTGAGCCCTCGGTCACCGGGTCGTGGGTGCCTGGAGCTGGTTCGCGTCGGACTCTACGGAGGACTTCGCCGAAGGCTGGTCCGACGCGCTGGAGGCTCCGGCCTTCTCAGTGTCGGCCGCGGCGGCCGGAGCTGCAGCGGCCGGCGCGGCAGCAGCCGGCGAAGCAGCAGGTGCAGCAGCAGCGGCGGCCGGAGCGGCAGCGCTGTTCTCCTTGCTCGTGGCGGTGTCGCCGGGACGAGCCGCGAGCGGGACGTCGCCGAGCAGCGAGTTCGGGACCTGGTTCGCGGTGTTGCCGGTCGCCTCTTCCGGGGTGGCCGGGGTCGGCGTGCCGTAGACGGTGCCGGTCTTCGGGTCGAGGTACACCGGGGTCGAGTTCGCGATCATGCCGAGCGCCTGGGCGTTGCGGGCCAGGTTCTGCGGCGACTCGAGCACCTTGAGGCCCTCGGACAGGGACGCCTGGGTGCGGGTGAGCCCGGTCTGCTCGGTCTTCAGCGAGCTGAGCGTGTAGGCGCCCTGGCTGAGCGCCATGCTGATGCCGAGCTGGGCCAGCAGCAGCAGGCCGAGGGCGGCGATCGCGACGATGGCGTACGCCACCCGGGGCCGCGCACGACGCTGCGCCTTGGTCGGGGTGACCTCGACGAGTTCGGGACGCTGTCGCTCGGGGCGGACGGAGTCGGGACGCGGCGCGCGCGACGGGGCGACGACAGGGTCGACGAGTGCGAGGTTCGTGCTCATGTCACTTCCGGATCCGCTCGGCCGCGCGCAGGCGCACGGGGGTAGCTCGGGGGTTGGCGGCGCGTTCGGCGTCGTCGGCCTGTTCGGCGCCCTTGACGACGAGCGCGAAGGTCGGCGCGTGTTCGGGGAGTTCCACCGGCAGGTCGGCCGGGGCGCTCGAGGTGGTCCGTTCGACCAGCGCCCGCTTGACGATGCGGTCTTCGAGGGACTGGTACGACTCGACGACCAGGCGGCCGCCGACCCGGATGCGGTCGAGCGCGGCCGGGATCGCCCGCTCGAGGACGCTGAGTTCGGTGTTGACCTCGATGCGGAGCGCCTGGAAGACCCGCTTGGCCGGGTGACCCTGCCGCTGGATCGCGACCGGGGTGGCGTCGTGGAGCACCTGGACCAGGTCGCCGGACATCGTGAAGGGTCGCTCGGTCCGACGCTCGACGATCGCCTTCGCGTACCGGCCGGCGAGCTTCTCCTCGCCGTAGCGCTGGAAGATCCGACGGAGTTCGCGCTCGTCGTAGTCGGCGAGGACCTCGGCGGCGGTGATGCCCTGCGTCCGGTCCATCCGCATGTCGAGCGGGGCGTCCTGGCTGTAGGCGAACCCGCGCTCGGCCCGGTCCAGCTGCAGCGAGGACACACCGAGGTCGAACAGCACGCCGTCGACCGCGTCGATGCCCAGGCCGTCGAGCGCCTCGGGCAGTTCGTCGTAGACGGTGTGCACGAGGTGCACGCGGTCGCCGAAGCGAGCGAGCCGCTCCCCCGCGATGCCGAGGGCGTCGGTGTCGCGGTCGAGCCCGACGAGGGTCAGCTCCGGGAAGCGCTCGAGGAGGCCGGCGGAGTGACCGCCCATGCCGAGGGTGGCGTCGACGACGACCTTGCCCGGTCCCTCGAGCGTCGGCGTGAAGAGGTCGACGATCCGCTCGAGCATGACGGGGGTGTGCGGGAACTTCTCCGGTGCTGCCATGTGCGCCCCTGGACTCCTGGGCCGTGGGTCTGGATCCCCATCCATGCGACCTGACACCGGGGAAGGTGTGTCAGGGCGGACGGCTGGGAGTCTCGATCCACGGATCAGAAGATCCCCGGGATCACCTCCTCGTCGTTCTCGGCGAAGGCCTCTTCGGTCTCCGCGTAGTAGGTCTCCCAGGCACTGGTCGACCAGATCTCGGCGCGGTCACCGCTGCCGATGACCGTCAGGTCCCGCTCGAGCCCCGCGTACTCGCGGAGGTTCTGCGGGATGGTGACGCGGTTCTGCTTGTCGGGTTGTTCGGCGCTCGCTCCGGAGAGGAACAGGCGCATGTAGTCGCGGGTGCGCTTCGACGTCATCGGCGCCTGGCGGATCCGCTCGTGGAGTTCCTCGAAGGTCCTGGCGCTGAAGACGACCACGCACCGCTCCTGGCCGCGGGTCATGACGAGACCACCGGAGAGTTCGTCCCGGAACTTGGCGGGCAGGATCACGCGACCCTTCTCGTCGAGCTTCGGGGCATGGGTACCGAGCAGCACTCGGGGCCTCCCGTCAGCTCCACCGGTCTTCGTCTCGCCCCACGCTACTCCACTTCCCTCCACTTCGCTGCTCTGTTGCCCCACTCTCAGCCTCCGACACCCCTTCTGGGGGCACCCACACCCCGCCGGAGGCCATCGGATCCGCGCAACCACGGCCCTCCCGTCCCGGTGGAGCGCAGTGGAGGGATCCGGGCGCGCGGAACACCGGTGTTCGTCGGTCACGCCGCGTCAGGGAGCGGCGCGACCGACGAACACCGGTGTTTTGCCGCCCCG
>NZ_JASDDD010000064.1:0-18227 GCF_030407555.1 Curtobacterium sp. APC 4022 | reverse complement strand
CCGGCCGAGACGGAGGCTGACCATCCAGCCGCCGGCCTCCGTCGGACCGACCTGGAGGCTCGCCCCCACCAGTTCTGCCCGCTCACGCATGCCACGCAGCCCGTTCCCCCCGGCCGGCGTGCTGCCGAGTGCGGGGACGGTGGCCGGCCCGTTCTCGACGCGGATCGCGAGGTGGTCGTCGGCGCGGTCGTCGATGGTGACGGTGCACGGCGCTCCCGGGGCGTGCAGGGCGGCGTTGGCGAGGGCCTCCTGGACGGTGCGGTAGGCGGCGAGCTGGGCGAGCGGGCCGACGCCGTCGCCGAGCGGGCGGGGCGCGACCGCTGCGTCTCCGACGCCGGCTGCTGGCCGGACGTCGAGCCGGACGTCACTGCGGAACCGCGCCCGTTCGGCCATGTCGACGATGCCGGTGACGGTCTCCACCGCGCGCTCGGCGGGACTGTCGTCGCGGAGCAGGCCGACCAAGCGGCGCAGGTCCTCGAGCACGGCGGTGCTCTGCTCCCGGACCTGGCGGACCCCCTCGTGGGCACGCTCGGGGTCGGTGTCGATCTGGCGGTCGATGACGGCGGACATCAGGGCGATGCCGGACAGGTGGTGGGCGGCGATGTCGTGCAGTTCCCGTGCCATGGCGGCGCGTTCGCGGGAGACGGCGGCCTCGATGTGGGCGTCGGCCTCGCGGTCGACGGCGGTGGCCTCGGCGGTGCGGGCGGCGCGGACCTCGCGGCGGGCCCGGACCACGAGGGTGATGAGCACCGGCAGTCCGACCGTGCCGAAGGCCTGCAGGAAGCCCTGTCCGGCCGAGCGGGTCAGGCCGAGACCCACTCCGTCACGTCCGGCGCCGGAGGCGATGTACCAGACCGTTCCCTCGGCGAGGACGACGAGGACCGCAGTGGCGACGAGCGCCGGCCAGATCCGTGCGAGCGGAGCCCGCAGGACGGCGAGGACCACGGCGACGACGACCGGCAGCAGCAGGAGCCCGTGCAGGGTCGTCGGTGCGGCGACGGCGAGGACGGGGACGGCGCTGACCGCGACGAGCACCGCGCGGGGTGCCCGCCGGGCGACGAGCAGGACCGCCGACTGGACGAGCAGGCCGAGGGCCAGGACGAGCCACGGGCCGCTGGCCACGGCGGGGTAGGCACCGACCTTGACGATGACGTCGGGATCGGCGGCGTCGAGTGGCGGCAGGCCGAGGAGCAGTCCGAGCCCGACCACCGCGGTACCGAGCGCGACGAGCACGTCCACCCGCCGCTGGCGAGCGGTCGCACCCGGCGCGGACACGGGCGCCGACCCGGGCGCCGATCCGGGCGCACTGGGGCGCGGCTCAGCGGTTGCCATCGTGCGATCCTACGAGGCTCGTGGTGGCACGCGACGGGATCGGGGCGTCGATCGGCAGCGCCCGACGTGCCGGGTCGTAGCCGAGCCGCCCGCGGGTGACGACGAGCAGCACCACGGCGGCGACGGTCGACATGATCGTCAGTCCGATCATCAGCGTGCCGGCGGTCATGCTCGGGTACATCTCGGGGAACAGCGACGAGATGGTGTTGTTCACGCCGACGTGCAGGAGCAGGGCGAGGGGCAGGCTCTCGCCGGTCTTGTTGAACACCTGGATCATCACGACGTTGAACGTGATCGTGAAGAGGGCGAAGACGACGGGTTCGCTCCAGTGCGCGTTCGGCCACCCGCCCCAGTCGCTGAGGTACAGGGGCATGTGCCAGAGCGCCCAGATCGGGCCGAGGACGGCTGCGGCGCCGAGACCACCGAAGCGGTGCTGCAGTCGGGGCAGGGCGAAGTCGCGCCAGCCGGGCTCCTCGCTGAGGCCGGTCGAGAACAGCTGGATGACGAGTCCGGGCACCAGCGCCGACAGCGCCAGCGCGGAGGGGGCGTGCACGTCACCGCCGGCGAACGGCACCGCGGACAGGACGATCAGCGCCGGGACGACGACGAGCGCCAGCGCGTACCAGTACCAGGCGACCCGCCAGCGGAACAGGCGTCCCACCCAGCGACGGAGGCCCGCGCGACCGTCGGCGACCGCGGTCACGATGAACGCGCTGCCCAGCGGGCCGAGCAGGGCGCCGGGCAGGACCCCGGTGAACTGGGCGCTGCCCAGGACCTCGGGGAAGTGGATGTCCCACACACCCATGCCGTGCGGCGACAGGATGTACGGCACCCACGCCAGCCAGCTCAGGCCGAGGGCGAGGATGAAGAAGGTCAGCAGCGGATGCCGGGTGATGACCCCCCGGACGCCGCGGCGGTCCTGCTGCGCGGTGCCGGTCGTCGACCGGGCTTCGATGGTGTTCGTCATGACGTCGACGCTAGGAACTGCGCCGTTCCGGGACGACCCGCGGAGGGACGCACCTGCCGGACCTGCATCGAAAGGAGGAACCCCGCTGCGGCGGTGTCTGTGCCACGCTGTCCGAGGACCGGGAGGAGCCGGATGGACGAGGCAGTGCTCTACGACCTGTGCAGCCGTGCGCGACTCGTGCACCTGCGGACCGGCGGTGCAGAAGCCGGCCTGCGCGGACTGACGGACTGCATCGCGGCCGCGTCCGGCGCCCCCGCTCGCTACCCGCACCGGCGGCTCGCGCAGCTCATCGACTCCGCCCCGCGCCCGGTCGGCTTCCGGTACGGCATGCGGCAGCTCGAGTCGGTCGCCACGAGCCGGACCACCCCGCCGGAGGACTACTCGGGCGAACAGCGGCGCGACTACGAGCAGGCGCAGACCGCGCTGCTCCGGGCGATCGGCAAGGACAGCGGCGAACCGGCCCGCGGCCCGGTGGCGGTCGCCCGCAACGTGCTCGAACAGTTCGTCCTGCGCTGGTTCTGACCGTCCGGCGGCAGGCGCGCGACGCCGCCCGGGGCACCGCGACGCTCGACATCGCCGGGTGGGCGACTCAGGCCGCGGTGCTCCCCGCCACGTGCGCCAGCACCACCGGGTCGGAGCAGCCGCGCGCGAAGCCCGCGATGCGTCGGTCGATGTCGCGCTGCAGCACCAGCACGCCGATCCGTTCGGCGAGCGGCGCCAGCCACTTCGGCCGACACGTGAAGTTGTAGCGCCAGACCGCCAGGGTGTGCCCCGGCTGCCCCTCGGCCTCGCTGAACCGCCAGCCGCCGCCCATCCGCTCGAAGAACCACGAGCCCTTCGTCATCTTCATGCCCACGTTCGACGGCGGGTTGTACGAGACGTACTCGCTCTCCATCGCGAACCCGAACCGCTGCACGGTCCAGGTCCGGACACCCTTGCCCGGCACGGTCGCGCCGCCGACCAGGTGCTGGCGGCGGATGAACGGGTCCCACCGCTTCCGGATCGCACCCTGGGTCTGCGAGACGGCGAACGCGACCGCCACCTCGACGGGGACGACGCAGCGGGACTCGACGACGGGCATGCGCCCATCGTGGCACGGGCCCGCCTCGGCGGTCCGGTGGTCCGGCGGGCGAGCAGGCAGTCGGACGGGAGGCGCGGGGCGGGCTGGTGACGGGCCTCCCGTCCGCCGACCGGTCACGTCACGGGCGGCGGTACGGTGGCAGCGACCACCCGCTCCCGCCACCGCCGAGAGGACGCCCGTGCGCCAGCTCCACCCACCGATCGAACCGAACCGGACCGGCATGCTCGACGTCGGCGACGGGCAGCAGGTGTACTGGGAGGAGTGCGGCGCTCCCGACGGCAAGCCCGTCGTGTTCCTGCACGGCGGCCCCGGCGCCGGCTGCTCCCCCGACCACCGACGCCTGTTCGACCCGGCGCGCTACCGGATCGTCCTGTTCGACCAGCGCAACTGCGGCCGGAGCCTGCCGCACGCCGGCGACCCGACCACCGACCTGTCGTCGAACACGACCTGGAACCTGGTCGGGGACATCGAACAGCTGCGCGAGCACCTGGGGATCGACGCGTGGCAGGTGTTCGGCGGCTCGTGGGGGTCCGCCCTGGCCCTGGCGTACGCCGAGACGCACCCGGAGCGGGTCACCGAACTCGTGCTCCGCGGCATCTTCACGCTGCGGCCGAGCGAGATCGACTGGTTCTACGAGGGCGGTGCCGCGAACGTGCTGCCCGACCTGTGGGAGGGGTACCTCGCGCCCCTGGCCCCGGAGGAACGACAGCCCGGCGGCCTGGTCCGCGTGTTCGAACGGCTGCTCGCCGACCCGGACCCCGCCGTGCACGGACCCGCCGCGGTCGCCTGGGCCAGCTGGGAGGCGGCCTCGATCACACTGCTGCCCCGGCCTGACCTGGTCGCCCGGTACGCGGATCCGACGTACGCGCTGGCGTTCGCCCGGATCGAGAACCACTACTTCACGCACGACGGCTGGTTCGAGGACAGCCAGCTGATCCGCGACGCCGACCGGCTGCGGGACATCCCGACCGTCATCGTGCAGGGGCGCTACGACATGTGCACGCCGGCCGTCACCGCGTGGGACCTGCACCGGGCGCTGCCGTCGGCGGAGTTCCGGCTGATCGACGACGCCGGGCACGCGTTCGACGAGCCGGGGATCCTCGACGCGCTGCTCGAGACGACGGACCGGTTCGCGGGGTCGGCGCCGGGCTCGGGCTCGGGCTCGGGAGCGGCGTCGGCGGGCTGACGTCCAGGCCGCGTCGTCCGGCTGCGGGTCAGGCGGGGTCGGGTGTCCGCTGTTCCGCGCGGTGGCGCTCGATCTCGGCGTCGACCTCGCGACGGCTGAACCGGCGCGCACGCACGAGGCTCAGGCTGAACCCGCCGACCAGCAGGACTGCGCCGAGCGCCCACCGTACTGATGGCGGAGGCGACGGGGACGCGCCGACGCACCACGCGCCTCCAGGCCGTGGCCCGTGGTGGGGTGGTGCCATGACCGACGACCTCGTGCCGTGGTTGGTCGCCGGGGGGCTCGCCGTCGTGGTGGTCGTCCTGGTGGTCCTCCTGCGGCGACACCAGACCGCTGCCCGTGCCGAACTCGACGCTGCCGAGCGGGCGCGGACCGCGGAGCTCGCCGAGCGCGAGGCCGCACACCGGGATGCCACCGCACGCCTCGAGGCCGACCGCGCCGCGCAGGTGGCGGCCGCCGACGCTGCTCGACGCGACGCCCTCTCCGAGGCGGAGGAGAGCCGCGCGCTCGCCCGCCGTGGCATGCAGTGGGAGGAGGCGTCCGAGCAGGCGATCCTACGGGCCTGCCGTGCCGCCGGGGTGAGCGGCGTGCTCATGACGAACGTCGTGTTCGTGCCCGTCGGCGAGACCGAGCAGGGTCCGTGGCGGAAGTTCGTCGCACAGGCCGACCACGTGCTCGTGTCCGAGTCCGGCCGGGGCCTGGTCATCGAGAACAAGCGCTGGGGCGGCATCGTGTTCGACGGGCGTCGGCCGAGCGAGGTGCACCCGGCGTTCCGGAACCTGGTGGACGAGTCGTCCCTGGTGCCGCCGTTCGCCGTGCAGGTCCGCAGTCGCACGGTGCTCAACGGCGAGGAGCAGGCCGAGAACTGGTGGCAGGTGCGGGTGCAGGCGAAGGGGGCGTCGCCGGCGCAGCAGGTGCGGCAGCAGGCCCGACGGCTCGCCCGGTTCGTCGACGAGCAGACCGGGGTCTCGCGGACGTGGTTCGACACGTGCGTCTTCTACTCGGCACCCTCGGCGGCGACGTTCGTGCAGCCGGAGGACCGCAGCGGCACGGTGACGACGAGCATCGTGACGAACGACCACGAGCTGCAGTCGGCCCTGGCGTCGTGGGCGGCGAAGGACTCGGTGCCGAACCGGGCCCGCGCCGACGCCGTCGTCCGGGTGCTCGCCGGGCAGGGTGCCCACGCGATCACGGTGGGGTCTTACCGCCTGCCGGAGTGACGACGCGGCAGGCGCGCACGACGACGCCCCGCCGGCCAGTGGCCAGCGGGGCGTCGTCGACGGAGCGGAGAGCGCTACGCGGTCGGGCGGATGACCGACGGCAGCATCACGTGCAGGTGCCCGGCGAGCGCGGTCTGCGCGTCCTCGAGCGACGCGAAGTCGCCGACGACCAGGCCGAAGGTGTCAGAGGCGACGTAGCGGCTGTCGCGCTTGTCGACGGAACCGCCGAAGTAGCCGCCGTAGTTGGCGACCCACTCGTCGTCGCCCTCGAGCGTCCAGGTGAGCTTGGCACGCGAGGCGCGGGCGCTGGTGGCGGCCTGGGCCTCGAGCACGGCGACGATGTCGACGGTCTCGGTGTCGAGGGTGACGTCGGTCCCGGCTGCGGTCCGGTTGATGGTCGTGGTCATCGCGCTCTCCTGTCGTGTTCGGGGTACGTGGTGCAGTACGTGAACGCTACGACACCGATCGTCGCCGTCGACAGCGAGGCCCGTCGATTCACGGGTTCAGCCCCGGATGTTCATCCGTGAAGCCCGGAACTCCGGGCTTCGTCCCCCGACGTTCGGGGTACAACCGGAGCGATCGGGGTACTCGTCATCCGGACGACGGCCGGTCGGGGTACGACGAGAGACGCCGGCGTCGACGCGAGACGCCGCCGAAGTGCCGAGACGCCACCGGGTTCGGCGGCGTCTCGGGCACACGGCGGCGTCTCGCGTGAACGGGGGCGTCTCGGGGCGGCCAGGCCTCAGGACACCGCGCGCAGGGCGTCCGCTATCGTCGTCAGCGCGGCGTCGATCTCGTCCGCGACCCGCACGTGCGTGGACTCGGAGCGACGGTAGGGGTCGTCCACGTCGTCGTCTGCCGGGTCGGCGGGCGGCGGCACGGTCCCCCGCAGCCGGGCGACCCGCTCGACCAGGGCCTCGGGCGACTGCACGTCCGCCAGGTCCCCGGGCTCGAGGCCGTCGAGCACCCGCGCGAACTGCTTGATGGTGAACGCCCGCTTGGCGGCCCGCGGCGCGAGCTGCACGACCGCGGCACGGTGGGAGCGCTCGGCCGTCAGCACCAGGTCGGCGGCACCGGCGATCCGTTCGGTCAGGTAGCGGGACCGGTGCGCGTCCGGGTGTCCCCCGAGGCGCACGGACTGCGCGGCCGCGGCACCGTCCATCACGGCACCGTCGTCGGCGATCGTGCCCGCCGACTCGATGACGTGCTCCGACGCCGCCGGCCCCAGGCGCTCGTGGAGCACCTGGGCGCCGAGCGGCGACCGGCAGATGTTGCCGCTGCAGACGAAGAGGATCCGCACGCTCAGCCTTGGCCGAGCAGGTCGTGCCGGACGACGATCGCGTCACGGCCCGGGCCGACACCGATCGCGGAGATCCGTGCGCCGGACATCGCTTCGACCGCCAGCACGTAGTCCTGCGCGTTCTTCGGCAGGTCGTCGAACTCGCGGACGCCGGTGATGTCCTCGGACCAGCCGGGGAACTCCTGGTACACGGGCTTGGCGTGGTGGAAGTCCGACTGCGACACCGGGACCTCGTCCACACGCTCGCCGTCGACCTCGTACGCGACGCAGACCGGGATCGTCTCGAGTCCGGTCAGGACGTCGAGCTTGGTGAGCACGAAGTCGGTCACGCCGTTGATGCGTGCCGTGTAGCGGGCGATCGGGGCGTCGTACCAGCCACAGCGACGCGGGCGGCCGGTCGTGGTGCCGAACTCGAAGCCGTTGGCGCGGAGGAACTCCCCCGACTCGTCGAACAGCTCGGTCGGGAACGGGCCGGCGCCGACGCGGGTCGTGTACGCCTTGACGATGCCGATGATGCGCTCGAGCTTGCCCGGGCCGATGCCCGAGCCGGTCGCGGCGCCGCCGGCCGTCGCCGACGAGGACGTCACGAACGGGTACGTGCCGTGGTCGACGTCCAGCATGGTGGCCTGGCCGGCCTCGAACAGGACGGTCTCGCCACGCTCGAGCGCCCGGTGGATCTCGAGCGCGGTGTCGGCGACCATCGGACGCAGCCGGTCGGCGAAGGACAGCAGCGACTCGACGACCTCTTCGGCGTCGATCGCCCGGCGGTTGAAGACCTTGACCAGCAGGTGGTTCTTCTGGTCGAGGGCCGCTTCGACCTTCTGCCGCAGGATGTTCTCGTCGAAGATGTCCTGGATGCGGATACCGACGCGGTTGATCTTGTCGGCGTAGGTCGGGCCGATGCCGCGACCCGTGGTACCGATCTGGCGCTTGCCGAGGAAGCGCTCCGTCACCTTGTCGATGGTGCGGTGGTAGTGCGTGATGACGTGGGCGTTCGCCGAGACGCGGAGCTTCGAGACATCGACGCCACGGGCCTTCAGCGCGTCGAGCTCCTGGAACAGGACCTCGAGGTCGACGACGACGCCGTTGCCGATGATCGGGGTGACGCCCGGCGTCAGGATGCCCGAGGGCAGCAGGTGCAACGCGTACTTCTCGCCGCCGACGACGACCGTGTGTCCGGCGTTGTTGCCGCCGTTGAACTTCACGACGTAGTCGATGCGGGAACCGAGGAGGTCGGTGGCCTTCCCCTTGCCCTCGTCGCCCCACTGGGCGCCGATGATGACTGCTGCGGGCATCTGGTTCTCCTCACGTTGGCGGAGGACCGCACACGGCCGTCCCGGCCGGTGGTCCACCCGAGTCTATCGGCTGGTCATCTCCGCGTCACCGGGGTGCCGCCACCTGTGGAGTACCCGGCTGCGCCAGAGCACGCTGGGGACAGCACCACGACCATGACGAGAGGAACCACCATGAGCGACCCCATCGACGACATGAACCGTCTGCTCGACACGCAGCAGGCCGAGGAGCTCACCGACGGCGGCATCGGCTCGGTCGAGGGCGCCCCCTCCGACGTCATGCCCGAGACCGACCGTGGCCGCGAAGCCGCGGACGAGCGTCCCGACGCCTGAGCAGACCTCCGCTCGCACCGACGGACGGGAGGCCCGGTACCAGCTGGTACCGGGCCTCCCGTCCGTCAGGTGGTCGCGTCGCGACCGCGCGGTGTCAGCCGCGGAAGAAGTCGGCGTACGAGGGGTCCCCGAACGACTGGGTGTGGCCCGGTTCGGCGAGCCGTTCCTCCACCATGGCCCGGATGGCGTCCGGCGGGGTGAGGCCGCGTCGTCGCCACTCCATCGGGTTCTGCCGGAGCTGCACCAGGGTGTTCGTTCGCATGTGGCAACACTGTCACAAAGTACCTAGTTCGCCTAACTACCTGTCCCGTTGGCGCACATCCCGCCCGCGAACGGGGGGCACTGCCGTGCACCGCACGACGGAGCGGGCGGCCCGTTGCCGGACCGCCCGCTCGTGCCGTGTCTCGTACCTCTTTACTTGGTGATCGTGCCCGTCGGGGCCGAGGTGATCGACGTGCTCTCGTACCCGGACTTCTTGGCGGTCACGGTGAGCGACAGCTTGTGTCCGACGTCCTTCGTCGACGTCTTGTAGGTCGACGCCTTCGAGCCGGTGTCCTTGCCGTCACGGAGCCACTTGTACGTGAACGTGATGCCGTCCGTGTTCCAGTTGCCGGTGCGTCCGCGCATGTTGGTCCCGACCTTGAGGGAACCCGTGATCTTGACCTGGCTGGAGACCAGCGCGAGCTTCGGCGTCACCGAGGTCGTGCTGAGCAGGTCCGCCTGGTCGCCCGGGGCGTTGTGCAGGTGCAGGAGCAGCACCTTCGCCGTGGTCGAGCTGGCCGAGGCCCGGATGACCTTGACGGACGTGTCCGGATAGGTCAGGTTCGACGTCCCGTTCGCCGTGAACGACACCGCCGGCTGGAAGGCGTTGAACGTCGCGGTCTTCGTCTCGTCGACCACCGAGGACGCGGCCGTCGGCAGCGTCGGGGAGTACGACGACTCGGTCACGACCGAGTAGTCGAAGACACCGGACGTCGACTTCGCCGTGTAGCCGAGCGCCGCGAGCGACACCGGCAGCACCTTGACCGCGGAGTCGAACGTGTTGACGTCGACGCCGGCTGCGACACCACCGAGGGGCCGCGTGTCGACGATCTGCTTCTTCGGGTCCTTCTGGTGCAGGTCCATCGTCTTGACGATCGTCACGTCCGCCGTCGCCGACTTCGTGTCGTACGTCAGGAAGTCCGGGTCGCCGTCACGGTTCGTGTCGATGAGCACCTCGACGTTGTTCGACTGGCCGGGGTTCGACTCGGCCCCGTCGGTCTGCACCCCGAAGGACACCAGGCCCTTCGACTTGTCGGCCAGGCCGAGCGCCGTGGAGTTCGCGCCGTAGGCACGGATGTCCGCGCCGCCGAGCGTCTGCTTCGCGGTGCCGTCCGGGAACGACTCCTTCGGGTCCGTGCCGCCGAGCTGGAACGGTGCGACGAGTGCCTGGTACCCGGTCGTGCCGGTTCCCTGGGACAGGCCGCGGCCCGCCATCGTGATGACGCTGGTGCGGGCCGCACCGGAGAAGACGACGTCGTCCGCGTGCAGGGCGCTGACCGGCTCCGGCGCGGCGTAGACGCCGAGTCGGAGCGGCGTGACGCCGTCGGCGGCCGGGGTGAACGTGACCAGGCCGGTGGCGGCCGGGACGAACTCCCGCGGTGTGCCGCCCTCGACGGCGACCTGCGTCGGGTCGATGACCTTCCGCAGCAGCGTCGGGTCGGCGATCGTCATGGCGACCGTCACCGTGGCGGTGCCGCCCGCGGCGACGGTGACCGTGTCGGCGCTCAGCGTGAACGCGACGCCGGGCTGGGCGATGCGCGACTCGTAGGCGACGCGGTAGGTGTGCGCGGTGGCCGAGGTGTTGCGCACCAGCAGGGTGCGCTTCTCGGTGGTGGCCGCGCCGACCTCGACGACCCCGAAGGACGCGGTGACGAGCTGTCCGTTCTCCTGGCTGCGGACGGTGGTGCCGTCCTGCACGGCCTGGAGGGCGTCGACCCGCCCGGTGCCCTGGCGGAGCAGGGTGGCGGACTGGCCGTCCTTCGCGCTCTGGCGCACGTCGTGCGTGGCCGTGTTCATGAGTGCTGCCTTGATCTCCGGTGCGCTCCAGCCCGGGTGGGCCTCGAACGCGAGCGCGGCGACGCCGGCGACGTGCGGGGTGGCCATCGAGGTGCCGCTGAGCGACAGCCGGTCGTTGCCGGTGCCGTTGGCGGCCGAGATCACGTTGACGCCGGGGCCGGCGATGTCCGGCTTGACGACGTCGCCGTACGACCCGTGCTCACCGCGGCTGCTGAAGGACGCCAGGGTGTTCACCGTCTCGGCGTCGGTGGCGAGCTGGAAACCGCGGAGCTCGTCGGCGAACCGGACGTGCAGGGTCCCGGCCTTCGCCGCGGCCTGGAGGCCCGTCACGCTGTCACGGGTCAGCTCGGCACCCGGGATGGTCGCGTTGCCCGCGATGCCCGAGTCGAAGGTGTTCACCGTGCCGGCGAGGAGGACGCCGATGCCGCCGGCAGCCGCCACGTTCCCGAACCGTGCACCGGAACCGCACTCGAGGGCCCCGTCGGTCCACTTCAGCCAGACGACCTTGCCGGCGATCGCGGCTGCCTGGTCGGCGCTGAACGCCGTACAGCCGTCGATGTCCGTGGTCGGGACGACGACGTCACCCTCGACCGGCAGCGCGCCCTGGTAGTCCTGCGAGTACTGCGCGCGCCAGGTCTTCGCGACGTCCGCCGGGGCGGTCGCCTCGACACCGTCGAACAGGCTCTGCCCGGTCGCTGCCGCGGCGACGGTCAGGGCACCGGCCGAGTTGCCCGGCGAGCCACCGATGTCGGTGAAGTCGTCCGCGTTGCCGGCGGCGATCACGGGCAGCACACCGCGGGCGGTGAGCGCGTCGATCTTCGCGTTGTCCGGGTCGTCCGCTGCGCCGTAGTCGGAGCCGAGCGACAGGTTGATGACGTTGATGCTCTTGCCCTCGGTGAGGGACTGCCCGACCCAGTCGAGCGCGGCACCGGTCAGGTCGGTCGAACCGCCGCCGTCACCGAACACCTTGAGCGAGTAGAGCCCGGCCTGTGGGGCGCTGCCCGGGCCGACCCACATGTCCTGCACCTGCTGCGGGGTCAGGGTCGAGTAGTCGCCGCGGAAGGTCGACTTGTCGGCGTTCATGCCGAACCCGGCCGCGGTGCCGGCGACGTGGGTGCCGTGGTCGCCGCCCTCGCCGTCGATGGGGTTGGCGTCCGGCGCGGGCTCCGGGTCGTAGGTGTCCGGGTCGGACGGGTCCGCGTTGTACGTGGGGCCGGCGAAGTCGTAGCCGCCGAGGAACTTCGACGGGTCGTACCAGCTCGACGCCGGGGCTCCGGTGCTGGCGAGGGCGTCCTGGTAGGCGGCCGTGGTGCCGGGACCGCCGAAGTCGGCCTGGGTGTAGTCGAGGCCCGTGTCGATCACCGCGACGTTGACGCCCTTGCCGGTGTGCCCGGTCTGGGTCCAGGCGTCGACGGCCTTCGTGTAGAGGTCGCTCGCGGCGTTCTTCGGCGAGACACCGTCGGCGCCGGGCTGCACGAGGTCGGGGTCGACGCCCGAGGGTGCGGCGTCCGCCGAGGCGTTCCGCTTCGGGTCGACGATCTTCTTCGGCAGCAGCGGGACGATGCTCAGCACGTCGGAGCGCTTCGCGATCGCGGTGAAGGCCGAGACGTCGGCGACGACCGCGACACCGGGGACGGTGTACTCGGTCGAGTAGAGCTCAGCAGCCTTGCCGTCGGCGCTCTTGACGGCGCTGAGGACCTTCGCGTTGGTCGAGCGGATCGTCGCGACCCGGCTCTTCGCGGCGGACGACGGCGTCTTCGAGCGGGTCAGGTCGCCGCCCTTCGCCTGCGCGTCGACCTCGAGCGCGCCGGCACCCGTCGTGCGGACGAACGCGCTGACCGTCTTGGTCGGGGACGCGTTCCGCAGCGGGGCGGAGAGCTTGAGGCCGGCCGAGGCGGTGCTGGCCGGTGCCGCTGAGGCCGCACCGCCGACGGCGAGTCCGCCGCAGGCCAGTGCCGCCACGGCGACGATCGAGGTCAGCAGCCGCGGGGAGCGGTACCGACGGGAAGGGTTGGTGGGTGGTGTCGCACGTGCCACGCAGCACACTCCTGGTTTGTCCGAACTCCGGGTGAAGTCCAGATGAAGCTATGTGCTCGTTCCCAGCACGGGGAGTCGGCAGTTCAGGGGACAGAACCTGTGGTTGCTCGAAGTTGCACACCGGTGTGCAGGTTATTACGATGGCTGCATGACCACCACCGATCGGCCCGCACGCGCGCCACGACGGGACGCCACCGAGAACCGTGCCGCCCTCGTCCAGGCTGCCCGGACCCTCCTGCAGGCCGACCCGGACGCGTCGCTCGAGTCGATCGCCGCACACGCCGGACTGTCCCGACGTGCGATTTACGGACACTTCCCCTCCCGTGACGACCTCATGCGCGAGGTCGTGGCCGGCGGAGCCGAACGCATCCTGGCCGCGATGCCCAGCCGAGCCGCCCTCGCCGGGCTGGCCCCGGCCTCCCGGCTGGCCGCGATCGCCGTGACCCTCTGGACCGAGGTGTCGCACGTCCGCTCGATGGCGGTCATCGCCGTCCGCGGCCCACTCGTCGAGACCGTCGCCGCGGTGTTCGCGCCGCTGCGCGAACAGGTCCGCGACGCCTGCGCCCTCGGCATCGCAGACGGCACCATGCGCGACGACGTGGACGCCGCGACGCTCGGCCGCCTGGTCGAGGGCGCCTGCCTGGCCGTCCTCGACGAAGCCACACGCTCCGCCACCCCGGACGACGCCGGCCGCCGGATGGTCGTCCTGTCCGCCCTCGGCATGGCGGGCGTCGACTGGCGCACCGCCCTGCTCGCTCTCCCCGCCACCCTCCCGGAGGACCCCGCATGACGCTCGAACTCGCCGCCGTCGGCATCGGCACCGAACCCGGCGCCGCGCTCCCCGCCGTCAGCGCCGTCGCGGCCCCCGGCCACCCGGGCATCGTCGCCGTCGAGACCGAACAGGCACCGGTGCTGGCGTCGCTCGTCGCCGGTGGACGTATGAAGCCCGACACCGGGCGGGTCCTGCTCGACGGCCACGACGACGCCGCGGGCATCCGACGGGCCTTCGCGCTCGTCGACACCCCGGGCGTCGCCGAGCCGTTCCCGGTGATGAGCCTCAAGCGGATCGTGCACGAAGAGCTCGCGTTCGCCGGGCGTCGCCCCTCCCGCAGCGACGTCGCGACCGTGCTCGACGAACTCGGCATGACGAGCTGGGCCGACACCCACGTGCAGCGCGTGCCGACCGACGTCCGCGTGCGGCTGCTCGCCGAGCTGGCACTCCTGCGGCCGGACGTCACCGGGCTCGTGATCACCGCTCCCGAGCGGCACGGCGGAGTGGTCGCCGAGTGGTTCGCCGTCGTCCGGGACATCGCACGCCGCGGGGTGACCGTCGTGCTCGTGACCTCGAAGGCCGCGGCGGAGACGGCCTCGGCCCTGCTCGACACCATCGCCGTCGAGCCGCGCGACGACGCGGCGGACACCACCACCACCGAGGGTCCCGAGGACGCGACCCGGACCGGCGGGGCCGACACGGGCCTCCCGACCGACACCACTGACGCAACCGCTCCCCTGGAGACCCGCTCGTGACCATCCCCTCGCTCGTCCGCGCCGAACTCGCGCGCCTGACCGCCACCCCCCTCGCCCGTCTCGCGTTCATCGCGCTGATGTGCGTGCCGCTGCTCTACGGCGGCGCCTACCTCTGGGCCAACCGCGACCCGTACGCCAAGCTCGACCAGATCCCGGCCGCCATCGTGAACCAGGACGCCGGCGCCACCCTCGACGGCGAACACGTCGACTACGGCAAGGACGTCGCGAAGCAGGCCATCGACGGCGGCGCCTTCGACTGGAAGCGCACCACCGCCGCCGACGCCCGCTCCGGTGTCCGCAACGGCACCTACGACTTCGTCGTGACGATCCCGCACGACTTCTCGGAGTCCCTGGCCTCGGCGCAGTCCGACGACCCGAAGCGTGCCGAACTCGTGATGACCACGGCGGACACGAACTCGTACCTCGCCTCGACCATCGCGGAGCAGGCCGGCAAGACCATGCGGACCGCCGTCGCCGAACGCGTCGGCAAGGAAGCCGCGAGCACGCTGCTCGTCGGACTCGCCGACGTCCGCGACAGCCTTGGCGACGCCGTCGACGGGGCGGGCAAGCTCGCCTCCGGCGCGACGACCGCCGCGAACGGGGCCGACTCGCTCGAGGCCGGCACCGCGAAGCTCTCCTCTGGTGCCTCAACCCTGGCGTCGAGCACGGCCGCGCTGCCGTCGCAGACCGCGACGCTGAACTCCGGCGCGCAGCAGGTGGCGACCGGTGCGGCGTCGCTGGCCACGGGCCTCCGGTCGGCGCAGCAGCAGACGGCCGCGCTGCCGGAGCAGACGCAGCAGCTCGCGCAGGGGGCGGCGAAGGTCGCCGCCGGCAACGCCGAACTCGCACGGCAGGTGGACGCGGCGAACAAGACGGTGCAGGCGATCCAGCCGCTCGACACGAAGACCGTGATCGCCGACATCACGGCGAACCTGCCGGAGGGCGTCACACTGACGCCCGAGCAGCAGCAGGCACTCACCGCCACGGTGGACTCGGCCGTGCAGCGGGCGAACAGCTCCGGTGCGGACGCGAAGCAGCAGCTCGGTGCCACCACGGCGAAGATCGACCAGCTGAGCAGCGGCGCGCAGCAGGTGTCGGACGGCGCCACGACGCTCGCGAACGCGGCACCCCAGCTGTCCTCCGGCATCGCGACCGCGGCCTCCGGGGCGTCGACGCTGTCCGACGGCGCAGCGCAGGTCGCCGGCGGGACGCAGAAGCTCGCCGCCGCAGCGCCGCAGCTGTCCTCCGGAGCGTCGCAGCTCGCGACCGGTGCGGCCTCGGCCGACCAGGGCGCGACGTCCCTGGCCAAGGGACTGCACTCGCTCGAGTCCGGCTCCTCGGAACTGGCGTCCCAGCTCGACAAGGGTCGGACGAAGATCCCGGCCTCGGACGCGTCGCAGCGCGCCCAGCAGGCGAAGGTGATCTCGGACCCGGTGAAGGTCGGGGACGACAACGTCGCCGCGGCGGCGAACTACGGCGCCGGCCTGGCACCGTTCTTCATCTCGCTCGCCGCCTGGATCGGCATGTACGCGCTGTTCCTCATCCTCAAGCCGATCTCGAAGCGGGCGATCACCGCGGTCCGACGCCCGTTGCGCGTCGTGTTCGGCGGTTGGCTGACCCCGGCGCTCCTCGGCGTCGTGCAGATGGCGGCACTGTTCCTGATCGTCCGGTACGCCCTGGACCTCGACGTGGTGCACGCCGGCGGGACGGTCGGCATCATGATCCTGGCGTCGGCGACCTTCGCGGCGATCATCATGACGCTGAACGTGCTGCTCGGCTCGGTCGGACAGTTCCTCGGCCTGGTGCTCATGCTCATCCAGCTCGTCACCGCGGGCGGAACCTTCCCGTGGCAGACGCTGCCGGGGCCGCTCGCCGCGCTGCACTTCGCCCTGCCGATGACGTACTCCGTCGACGCGATCCGGCAGACGATGTACGGCGGTTCGCTCGCCACGGCCTGGAGCGACGCGGGCGTCCTGCTCTGCTGGCTGCTCGGGGCGCTGCTCGTGTCGTACCTGGTGACGGCGCGGCAGACGCGGACGCGGACGCTGCGCGACCTGCGGCCGAGCCTGATCGGCTGAGCCGGGCGGCGGCGGGCGGCCGGCGGCTGGCAGGCGGGGGCGGCGGCCCGCTGGGCTCCCCCGCGCTTGCGCCCAACAGAATCCCGCCCGAACCGCGGCTTCCCGTGGTTCGGGCGGGTTTCCGTTGTGCGCGGCCGAACGACACCGGCGGCGGGGGCAGCGAGCGGACCGCCACCGCCCCCCGCGACCCCGCGGGCCTGCGACCGGCTGGGGCCCAACAGGAACCCATCCGAACCGCGGCGTCCCGTGGTTCGGGCGGGCTTCCGTTGTGCGCAGCCGAACGACACCGGCGGCGGCGGGCGACGAGCGACGAACGGGAGGCTGCGGGCTCGCCGTGCAGGTCAGGGGCCCGCAGCTCGGCGGCCCCCGTGGCCCGTTCGGCTGCGGCAGACCGGCGACCCGGCGACCCGGCGGCCCGTTCGGCTCCGCCGCCCTTGGGCCCAACAGGAACCCGTCCGAACCGCCGCATCCCGTGGTTCGGACGGGCTTCCGTTGTGCGCAGCCGAACGACACCGGCGGCGGGCAGCGGACGGGAGGCTGCAGGCGCGCCGTGCAGGTCGGGTCCAGCCGCGGCCCGGGCGTGGAGCGCGACAGCGGTACGATCGTCGGGACGCACCCGGCGGGTGCGCAGCCGGAGGTCGAGGATGACGATGGGGAACACCAAGCCCGCGACGATCTACGACGTCGCCGCTCGCGCGGGGGTGTCGAAGTCGCTCGTGTCCCTCGTGCTGCAGCGATCTCCCCGGGTCAGCGAGCAGCGTCGGGCAGCAGTCCTCGCGGCGATCCAGGAGCTCGACTACCGTCCCTCGACCGCGGCGGTGTCCCTCGCCGGCACCCGCTCCCGGACGATCGGCGTCGTGCTCGACGACTTCCGGAACCAGTGGTTCGTCGACCTGCTCACCGGTCTGCGCGAATCGCTGCAGGACCAGGGGCACCGACTCGTCGTCGCGGACCGCTTCCTCAACACCGGGCTGGACGTCTCCCCCGTCGAGGGCTTCCTGTCGATGCGGGTCGAGGGTCTGGTGATCGCGGGCGAACCCGACCCGGACCTGGTCGTCCCCGCCAGCACCCCGGTCGTCGTCGCCGGCGGCCGGGCAGCGCTGCCCCGCGCCGACACAGTGGCGAACGACGACCTGGCAGGCGGCCGGATGGCAGCCGAGCACCTCATCGAGCTCGGGCACGTGCGGCTCGGGTTCGTCGGCGGACAGTCGGCAGCCAGCGACGCTCGGCTCGAGGGCTGGCGCGCGGGCATCGACGCCGGTGGAGCAGGCACGGGCGGCTCGTCGGTCACCGGGGTCGCGGTCGTCCTGCCCGCCGACGTCACCGAGGAGACCGGCGTCACCGGCACCCACCGCCTGCTCGACGAGCACCCCGACGTGACCGCGGTGTTCGCCGCGAACGACGTGACCGCGCTCGGTGCGATGTCCGCGATCGCCGACCGAGGCCTCCGCGTCCCCGAGGACATCTCGGTGATCGGGTACGACGACACCCCGATCGCGGCCTCTCGGTACGTCGGTCTCACGAGCATCGACGACCGGAGCATCGACATCGGCCGCGGCGCGGGCGCCCGGTTGCTCGAGCGGATCGCGGACCCGGGGCTGCCCACGACCGAGGTGCTCGTCGAGCCGAGGCTCGTCGCCCGCCGGACGACCGCGCAGCGCTAGTCCGGGTCGTCCCGGGTCCCCTCCGGTCCGCCCGGGTCCGCCGAGGTCGCACGATCTGCTGGTCGGACAGCCCCGGGGCGGCCGATCGAGCGACTTCGGCGGAAGACCGACGGCGCGCCGCACGACCTGCCACCCTCGGTCCGCCGACGTCG
>NZ_JASDDD010000063.1:0-18272 GCF_030407555.1 Curtobacterium sp. APC 4022 | reverse complement strand
CGCCCGCCGCACTCGAGGCCCTCCGCGCCGAACTCGTCGACCTGCTCGGCGAGCGCGGGGTCAGCGCGGACCAGCGCACCCGCGAACGCGCCTCGGTCGACGAGGCCACGATGAGCCCGATCCTCAGCGAGCAGCTGCCGCTCGGGCTGGCCGACCTCGTCGCCTCGCCCGCGTCCGCCGACGAGATCGCGGCGACCCTGCACGCCGCCGTCCGACACGGCGTCCCCGTCACCACCCGCGGCAAGGGCACCGGCAACTACGGGCAGGGCATCCCGCTGCACGGCGGGCTGGTCCTCGACACCTCACGGGCCCGCGCGGTCGTCGAGGTCGGCGACGGCTGGATCACCGCCGAGTCCGGCACCTCGATGGTCGCCCTCGAGCAGGCGGCAGCGGCGGCCGGGCAGCAGCTCTGGATGTACCCGTCCACCGCACAGTCGACGATCGGCGGGTTCCTGTCCGGCGGCTCCGGCGGCACCGGGTCGATCGCGCACGGGTCGAACTGGCAGGGCTTCGTGACCGCTCTCGACATCGCGCTGCCCGGCGAGCCCGGCCTGCACCACGTCGAGGGCGACGCCGCCCAGCCCTTCGTGCACACCTACGGCACCGCCGGCGTCATCGCCCGCGCGACCGTCCGGCTCGAACCACTGCAGGACTGGCGTGCCGTGTACGCGTCCTTCCCGAGCTTCGAGCAGGCCCTCGCGGCCGTCCGCACCCTGCGCGGCCTGGACCCGGTGCCGCGCCTGGTGAGCGCCGACCGGGCAGAGGTCGCGGCCACCCTGCCGGCCGACGCCGCCATCGTCGCGGGCCGCGCGAGCCTCCGCGGCATCATCGACGCCGTCACGCTCGACGAGGCCCGCGACCTGATCGGCCTGGCCGGCGGCACGGTCGAGGACGTCCGCGAGGGACTGCAGCAGACTACGAAGGTGTCGATGCTGTCCTACAACCACCCGATCTGGTGGCTGAAGCGGAACACCCCCGACACCGAGTACTTCCACGTCGAGGTCGGCGGCGAGGCGCTGATCGACCGGATCGCCGAGGTCGAGGCCGTCTACCCGGGCGGGATGCTGCACATCGAGGCGGCACACGTCGGCCCGATCGGCATGCTCACCGCGCCCTACACCGAGGCGGAGGACGTCTACGCCGGCTACCCGCTCCTCCACGACCTGGGCGTCCGGGTGCACAGCCCGCACCAGTACTACGTCGACCACGGGGTCGAGGAACTGCTCGCGCTGAAGCAGCAGACCGACCCGGACGGGCTGCTCAACCCGGGCCACGTCATCGACCCCGCGCTGGTGCAGTCCGGCGGGTCCACGGCGTCCGCGCAGCCCGCCGTCCCCGGGTTCGGCAAGTGAGCGCGGGCACGACCGGCGCGCGGACCGGCACCCGCAAGCTGGCCGAGCTCTCCGGCCCGGCAGTCGCCGCAGGGTTCACCGCCGACACGATCGTCGTCCAGCCCACCGGCGCGATCGAACACCACGGCCCACACCTGCCGCTGCTGACCGACTTCCTGCTCGCCGACCACATCGGCGGCGCCGCGGTCGAGCAGGCCGCAGCCGAGGGGCTCGACGTCTGGCAGCTCCCCACCCTGGCGTTCACGAAGTCCGACGAGCACAGCTGGGCACCCGGCACGGTGTGGCTCGACGCCGACACGATGTTCGACACCGTGGTGCAGATCGGCCGGGCCGTCGCCCTGACCGGAGCCGGCACGCTGGTGTTCGCGAACGGGCACGGCGGCAACGTGGCGCTGCTGCAGGTCGCGCTGCGCGAGATCCGGAAGCAGACCGGGCTGAAGACGTTCCTCATGCCGACCCTGGCCCGCGTACCAGGTCCGGACGGCGAAGACGCCGACGAACGCGGCTTCGGCATCCACGGTGGGGCCGCCGAGACGTCGATGATCCTGCACCTGCGGCCGGACCTGGTCGACATGCGCCTCGCCGAACGGTGGGTGCCGGACCACCTGGCGGAGTTCGAGAAGATCGCGTTCAACGGCGGACCTGTGTCCTTCGGCTGGTTGTCCAACGACTTCGGGCCGGCCGGCGTCGTCGGGGACGCGAGTCGCGCCTCCCGCTCGTACGGGGCCGCGCTGTGGCAGCACTCGCTCGCCGAGGCGGTGGCCTCCCTGCACGAGATCGCCCGGTTCGACCCCGCCGGACCGCGGTGACGGGCGCGGGGTCGGGCGCGGTGCCGGGCGCATCCGACCCGCTCGCGCTGGCCGCCTCGTGGTTGCCGGCGACCTGGTCGGGCGTCACCCCGACGATGACGCTCGCCACCATCGGCCTCGACGGTTACCCGTCGTCACGGACCGTCCTGCTGTCGGCGTTCGACGGGCAGCGGCTGCACTTCCACACCGACATCCGCAGTCGGAAGGCGGCCGAACTGGCGGCCGTGCCCCGGGCCTCCGTCACGATCCACTGGCCGGACGCGGCCCGGCAGCTGACCGTGACCGGTGACGTCGCACCGGTCACCGACCAGGAGGCGCGGATCGCCTACGACGCGCGCTCCCGGTACCTGCAGGTGCTCGCCTGGATCAACGACACCGACCTGGCGGTCGCGCCCGAGGCGGACCGGCGGGTCCGGTGGGCGGCGTTCGAGCGGGAGCACGGTGACGCTCCGCTGTCGCCGCAACCGACCTGGGGCGGGTTCGCCCTGACGCCGCTGCGGATGCTGTTCTGGAGCGGGGCGGCGGACGGGCCGAGCAACCGGCTGGCGTACGAGCGGGACGCCGGCGTGGGCTGGCGGAGCGAGGTGTGGCCAGGCTGAACCCGGGACCGGACCGCCGTGGCCTCGGGCCGCTCGGCCTCGCGCCGCTCGGCCTCGCGTCAGTGCCGCGTCAGTGACGCGTGAGCGGCGCGGGACACGATGATGTCCTCGACCGCAGGAGGAACCATGTCCAGTCTCGCCACCCTCAGCCGCGGCGGAGCGGAGGGGCTCCGATGAGCGTCCTGCTCGTCGTCCAACTCGTGCTCGTGGGCCTGCTCGCCGGTGAGGAGTTCGTCGTGCGATGGGGCGTCCAACCCGCGATGGCGACGCTGCCCGACGAGGTCCACCTCCGCACGCGGATCGCATTGGTGAAGTCCCTCAAGGTCGTCGTCCCGATCCTGATGGTGCCGGCCGTCCTGGCGTCCGTCGCCGTCCTCGTGCTGAGCGGAGCCGACGACGGCCTCGGTTGGCGGATCGCCGCGATGGTGGCCCTGGTGGTGTTCGTCCTGGCGTCGTTCCTCGGCACCGTGCCGATCAACATCCGCGTGAACGACTGGGATCCGGAACACCCGCCGGCCGACTGGAAGCGCGTCGTGGTGCGGTGGGAACGCATCAACGTCCTGCGGTCCACCGCTGCCGGCGTCGCGTTCGTGCTCTTCGTCGTCGCGCTCGTGCAGCTGCTGGGCTGAAGCGAAGCACGTCCGCGGTCCGGCAGGGCTCCCCAAGCGCTCTCGGCCCGTTCCCGGACCGCGGTGGCGACCGCGCGCACGTCCTCGACGACACGATCGGGGTCCAGACCCGTTGCCCGCGCGAACTTCACCCAGTGGTCGATCGTGACCTCCCGCGGATGCACCCGACCAGCGATCGGCATCGCCAGGCGCTCGTCGTAGCCGTCCCAGAGGCGGGTCGGCACCGCGTCGTAGATCGGCGCGAGGCGGATGCCGCCGGGCCGGAGCAGCACCGAGTAGTTCTTGGCGTGCGCGTCCGCGTTGCCGATGACCGTGTTGAACGCGAGTTGCCGGACGAAGTCTGCGGCGACCCCTCCGGTTGCGTCGTGCCTCCGGAGGAGTCGGACGACCTGGTCCGCGGAGACGCCGTACTTCTCGTCCGGATCCCGACCGAGCGCCTGCGCGAGGTCCTCGGCGTGCAGTCGACGAGCCAACCCGCTCTCGAGCCGTTCTCGGTCGAAACGCTCGACGAGGTACGCCCGCTCCCCGACGACCTCGAGGATCCGGGCGTGCGGGGCCGGGATGCCAATGTCGCTGGCGAGGGACTCTGCCGCGACCTCGGCGACCTCGAGCCCCGGGTGCCGACGAGCCGCCGGTTTCAGGATGTGCGTCGAGGGAACGGCGGCGTTCGACCAGTACCAGTCGCCGGCCACGTCGGCGAGTGCGAACTTCGGCTGCGAACCGGCGAGCGAGAACCGTGCCGGCTCGGACCGCTCGTACCAGTGGTCCGTTTCGTCGTGGAGTGTGCGGACGCGGAAGGCGATCGCGTCCTCCGACGCCGGGTTCACTTCGCCCTCCACGGCGCCCGGTTCGACGCCGGACGGCAGCAGGACGAGGCCACCGGCGACGTCCCCGCCGACCGCGGCGAGCAGGTCGAACGTGTCCGTCGACGCAGCGCCCGTGGCGCGTTGCATCCAGACCCGTGCCCCGTCGCGATCGGGCAGCAGACCGCGCAGGAAGCGCCCAGCTGCACGGCGGGCGCCTGACCCGTCCCGTGGGAGCGACAACGAGACGGGTGCGTCCGGGGCATCGGGCGCGTAGTGGAACGAGACTTCGCCGTGTTCCGACCGGACGAACTCCCCGACGTACCGGCCCTCCAGCCACGCGGCGAGCACGGCAGGTCCGGTGCCGCTCATCGGCCTGGCTCCATGGTCACAGACGGCAGCGCGAGCGGCTCCACGTCGAGCGCTCGGAGGACACTCCGCATCGCGCCGACACCGACGCCCAGTCGCCCGCGTTCGAGGTCGGCCAGCACGTCCGCTGCGACGCCGGCGCGGGCCGCGAGCTCGGCCCGCGAGAGCTGTCGGATCGTCCGCTCGTCGGTGATCGCCCGGGCCAGGCGCTCGGGCGTCGACGCGAAGGTCCGGCGTGGGCGTCGCACCAACGCGGTGACGCGGTCGTCCCGTCCTTCGTGGGCCTGCCGAACGATCAGTTCGCCCGGCGACCACCCCGTCGGGACATCGTCTCGGAACCAGGCGCGGAGCAGCGACGCCGGCTCGTCTGCGGTGCGCAGGGCAGCCAGGTGCCGTGCGACACGGATCCGATCTGGCCCCGTGAGCCCGACCAGGCTCTGATCACGCAAGGCGCGGATCAGCAGCGCACGCATCTTGCCACCCATCGGGCGCGGAGCGCGGGAGGCCTCATGCCGCGCTCCGGCCTCGATCGCCCAGGACGAGCCGACGCGCTGTGCCGGAATGCGGCCAGCCGCTGCGAGGGCGCGGACACGGCGCGGTGAGATCCCGTGCTCGTTCGCGTACTCCTCGGTGGTCACCATCCTGCGAGTGTACGACGGCGGAACACCTTGTGCACTGCGGCCGCAGATCCGGCACGGCGATCGAAGCCCGCGTCAGACTCCATCGACAACGCACGAGGCCATCGCCAGCGAGCCGCTGGCGATGGCCTCGTGACTCTCGCGAGTGCTACTCCGCGCTACCCGAGCAGGTCGCAACGGCGTACGGACCGGTCGACGTCGCCTCCTGGATCGTCTTCCCGTCCGCGGTGATCTTGCACGTGATCGTGGTCGCGTCTTCACCAGCCTGCGCCACGAGCGAGAACAGGCTCGACTCGAACAGCCCGTCGTCCTCGATCTTGACGTCCTTCGAGAACGGAGCCGCGGTTCCGTTGGCCTGCTCGGTCGAGCTGGCTCCGTTGTTGAACGTCAGGTAGGTCACGCTGTTGAGCGTCTTGCCGTCACTGGTGACCTCGTAGTGCACGGTCCGGTCTCCGGCTACCGGCTTCGCAGCGGTGTCCGAAGCGGCATCAGACGGCGCCGGGGCGTCGGTGCTGGGCGCTGCCGGATCGGTCGCGACGGGAGCGGACGTCTCGAGGGCGTCAGACACGCTGTTGAACGCCGCCGCGTAGACGCTCGCCGTCGCGATGCCGACGATGAGTGCGATCGCGCCGAGGATCGTTCCGGCGATCGCGAGTCCGTGGGTGCGGTTCTTCTGCACGATGGCGATGATGCCGAGGACCACGGCGACGACGCCGAGGAAGATCGAGATGAAGTTCACGATCGGGATCGCGCAGCCGATGATCGCGACGATGCCGATGATGAGCGCCGTGAGGCCGAGCGGGCTCGAGCGCTTCGGCGGGGTCTGGTCGGGCATGACGGGCGCGGGCTGGTACTGGGCCATCGGGTCTCCTTGGTGCGGGCTGTGTGAAGCCCTGTGAGCGTACCCAGCAAGCGCAGACGTGAATACCCCTCATCAGGGGCAGGCCCGACGCGGTGCGGTTCCTGGCTCGTGCCAGTCCCCACAACGAAGAAATGCCCCGCAGCCAACTTGCTGCGGGGCATTTCCTGCGCCTGGGTTCTCCCTGACGGTTACTCGGTGCGCTCGAAGGGACTCGAACCCCCAACCTTCTGATCCGTAGTCAGATGCTCTATCCATTGAGCTACGAGCGCAGTGGCCCTTGCGAGCCGTGGAAGACTCTACAACAGCTCCGGGCGCAGCGCCAATCGAGCGCCCCAGCGTGCCGTGCCCGGCGTGTCGTGGAGCACGGCACGCGGTGCTCAGGCGACCGTCGGCTCCTGGTCGAACACCTCGGCGAGGAACACCTGCAGCGCCTGCCACGAGCGACGGTCGGCACGCTCCTGGTACTGCGCGCCGTGGTCCGGTGCGTCGGTGCCCGGGACGGCGAAGGCGTGCATGGCGTCCGCGTAGGTGACGACCTGCCAGTCGACGTGCGACACCCCACGCATCTCGTCCTGCCACGCGTGCACGGCCTCGTCCGGCACGACCGGGTCCGCACCGCCGGTGAGGACCAGGAGCTTCGCGCGGATCTGGTCCGCGTCCGAGGGGTCGTGCGCGATGAGTCCGCCGTGGAACGAGACCGCTCCGACCAGGTCGGCACCCGTGCGGGCGAGCTCGAGCGCACCCGAGCCACCGAAGCAGTAGCCCATCACGACGACCTTCGACGCGTCGACGTCGGGGTCGGCGAGCAGGCGGTCGAGTCCGGCGCGCAGGCGGGTGCGGAAGAGGGCGTTGTCGCCGTAGAAGCGACCGGCCACCTCGGCTGCGGTGTCGTCACCCGGGCGGATGCCAGCACCGTAGACGTCGGCGCCGAAGGCCACGTAGCCCAGGCGCGCGAGCATCGTCACGCGTGCCTCGACGTGCTCGTTCACCCCGTGCCAGTCGTGGATGACGAGGACGGCCGGGCGCGGACCGGCGACGGCTGCGTCCTTCGCCAGGACCCCTTCGAGGTCGGTGCCCTCGGAGTCGTAGTGGACGGTCTCGACACGGATGTCGGCACCGGCGGGTTCGGGAACGGTCTGCAGGACGTCGTCTGTGGTGGTCACGTCTCCGAACGCTACGCCTGCCCCGCTACGAGGCACCGCGACGAGGCGGCGTCACGAGACACCGCGACGAGGCAGCGTCACGAGTCGACGTTGTCCCAGTCTTCCGGCCCACCCGACCCGGCCGCGTACTCGTCGAGCGGGGCTTCGCCAGAACGCCAGAGCTGCAGGAACGGCTCGACGACCTTCCACCCCTGCACGGCGCTGTCGCCACGGACGGACAGGGTCGCGTCGCCCTCGAGCACCCCGGCGAGGACCTCCCCGTAGGCACTGAGCCGGCCGGGGTTGAACGTCACCTCGAGCGCGGTGTGGTCGATCGTGTACGGGTCGCCCGGGCCGTTGACGTTGAGTTCGAGCTGCATCTCGTCCGGCGCGATCCAGATGCACAGACGGTCCGGCTTGTGCGCCCCGGTCAGGCCGTCGGGCACGTGCGGCGAGTCCTTGAACGTGATGAGGATCTCGCGGCGCTGCTTGCCGAGGGCCTTGCCGGAGCGCAGGGTGAAGGGCACCCCGGCCCAGCGCCAGTTGGCGACCTCGAGCTTCAGCTGCGCCAGGGTCTCGGTGCCGAGCGACGGGTCCACCCCGTCCTCGTCGACGTACGACGGCATCGAGCGGTCCCCCACCGTGCCGGCCGTGTAGCGGGCGCGCTTGCCCGCCGTCAGCGGGTCGCCGCCCCAGGGGCGGACGGCGCGGAGGACGAGCTCCTTCTGGGTCCGCAGGTCCTCGGCGTCGATCGACGCGGGCGCCTCCATGGCGACGACCGCCATCACCTGCAGCAGGTGGCTCTGGATCATGTCGACCAGGGCGCCGGCCTTGTCGTAGTAGCGGGCACGTCCCTCCAGTCCGAGGGTCTCGTCGTAGACGATGTCGACGCGCTCGACGTGCTGGGAGGACAGCAGCGGTTCGATGATGCGGTTCGCGAAGCGCAGACCGAGCAGGTTGAGCACCGTGGAGCGACCGAGGAAGTGGTCGACGCGGTGGATCCGCGACTCCGGCAGGAACGAGTGCAGCAGGTCGTTGAGGTGTTCGGCGCTCGCGGCGTCGGTGCCGAACGGCTTCTCGAGGGCCAGCCGCGTGCGCGCGGGGAGGTCCGTCTTCGCCAACTGCTCGCAGCTCTTCTCGGTCACCGCGGGCGGCAGGGCGAAGTAGATGGCCGGGTCGAAGTGGCAGTCGCCGAGCAACGTCTTCAGGTCGTCCGGCGACGTGACGTCGGCCTTGCGGTACGAGGACCCGTCGACCACGGCCTGGAGGCGCGGGGTCAGCGCCGTCTCGCCGGTCGCGCCCTCGTCCTCCTCGTTCTTCGACGCCTGAGCGTTCTCGAACGCCTCGTGCACGAGCTGCTTCCAATCAGCGTCCGAGAGGTCCTCGACACCGGCGCCGACGAGCTGGATCTCCCAGTCCTCCTTGACGTCGAGGAGCGTCGCGAGGCCGGGCAGCAACAGCCGCTTGGACAGGTCGCCGCTGGCTCCGAGGATGAGCAATGTGGTCTGGAGGCTCGCCATGCCCCAGACCGTACTCACCGGATCCCGAACGGGGCCGGTCCTCGGCGCTACGGTGGTGGCGGTGTCGACGCGCGGGAGCGTCGACACGGCGCGAGGGAGCACCATGACGACAGAGGGCAACGTCCACGCACCCGATGTGGGGCAGCAGCTGGCCGGTCCACCACGGGCGACGACACCGCGGGGTGCACGACTCCGCGTCGCGGTCGTCGGCACGGGCATGATCGCCGCCGTGCACGTCCGGGCTGCGCGTGCCGCCGGTGCCGACGTGGTGGGGGTCCTCGGTCGGAACCGGGAGCGCTCCGAGCAGGTCGCCGAGCAGCTGGGCCTCGAGCACGGGTACGCCGACCTGGACGCGGTGATCGCCGACCGCCCGGACGTCGTGCACATCTGCACGCCCAACGACCAGCACCACCCGCAGGCCCTCGCGGTGATCCGCGCCGGCATCAACGTCGTGTGCGAGAAGCCCCTCGCGGTGTCCGCGGAGCAGGCCGACGAGCTCGAACGGGCCGCCGCCGAGGCCGGGGTCGTGGCGACCGTGCCCTTCGTCTACCGGTACCACCCGATGGTCCGCGAGATCCGCTCCCGCATCGCCGACGGGCAGCTCGGCCGGGTGCTCGCCGTGCACGGCCACTACCTGCAGGACTGGATGCTCGACTCCGACGCTTCTTCGTGGCGGGTCGACTCCGGCGCGGGCGGGCAGTCGCGGGCCTTCGCGGACATCGGCTCGCACTGGTGCGACCTGGTCGAGTTCGTCACCGGCGAGCAGTTCGACTCGGTCAGCGCCGTCACCGACATCGTGTACCCGACCCGTCCGGCAGCGTCGGGCCCCTCGTTCTCCGGCACCCCCGACCCGGACCCGATCGCCGACGCCGGCGAGCGCGCCGAGGTCACCACCGAGGACACCGCGGTCGCGACCTTCCGCACCGGCAGCGGCCGGATCGGCAACGTCGTCATCTCGCAGGTCTCCGCCGGCCGGAAGAACCGCCTGTGGTTCGAGGTGGACGGCATGCTCGGCTCCGCGGCCTTCGACCAGGAGCAGCCGGAGTCCGCCTGGTTCGGCAACGAGACCGGAGCGCAGATCGTCGTCCGCGACCCGTCCCAGGGCTCCCCCGACCAGCGGCGTCTGGCGGTCGTGCCGTCCGGTCATCCGCAGGGCTACGTCGACGCGTTCGCCGCGTTCGTCGCCGACACCTACACCGCCGTCACCACGGGCAGCGCGCCGGAGGGTCTGCCGACCTTCGTGGACGGCGCCCGGTCGGCACGCATCATCGACAGCGTGGTCGCCAGTGCCGGCGACCGCGCCTGGAGGGAGATCCGATGAAGCTCGGGATGTTGACGGCCTGTCTGCCGGGGTGGGACCTCGGCCGCATCGCGGACTTCGCGAGCGGTCAGGGCTACGAGCGGCTCGAGGTCGCCGTCTGGCCCGGCACCGGTGGCCGCGACTTCGAGGCGGCGCACCTGCCCGTGGCGACCCTCACCGACGAGGACGTCCAGTCCACGCGGGAGCTGCTCGACCGCACCGGGCTCGAGATCTCCGCGCTGGCGTACTACGAGAACAACCTGCACCAGGACCCGGCCCGCCGCGACGAGGTCCACACGCACCTCAAGCACGCGGTCGACGCCGCGCAGCGCCTCGGGGTCCCCTACGTCGGCACGTTCATCGGCCGCGACAACACCAAGAGCGTCCGCGAGAACATGGTCGAGGGCGACCGGGTCCTGCCCGAGCTGCTCGACTACGCCGGGGAGCGCGGGGTCCGCCTGATCATCGAGAACTGCGTCATGGAGGGCTGGCACCCGGACGGGTACCCGGGCAACATCGCGTACTCGCCGGAGCTCTGGGAGTGGGTCACCGGGCTCGGCTTCGGCCTGAACTGGGACCCGTCGCACCTGACGTGGATCGGCATCGACCCGGTCGAGACGATCCTGCCGTTCGCCGAGCACATCGTGCACGCGCAGGCGAAGGACCTCGAGCTGTTCCCGGAGCAGCGCAACCGGTACGGCTTCTTCGGCAAGGTCGACAAGGGCGACGACCCGTGGGACATGGGCTGGTGGCGGTTCCGCGTGCCCGGACGCGGGGTGGTCGACTGGCCGCACGTGGTCGACCGGCTGTACGAGGCCGGCTTCGACGGCACGCTGAGCGTCGAGCACGAGGACCCGCTCTGGGGCGGGGAGGACGACAAGGTGCTGGAGGGCCTCCGAATCGCGCACCGGACGCTCCGGCCACTCATCGCGGTCGAGTGAGTCCGGACCCGGCGGTGCTGGGAATCCTGAGGAGGCTCCGGAGCACCCTGGAGGCATGAGCCAGAACGTCAGCGAATTCGTCCTCGACCGCATCAAGGCATGGGGCGTCACGCGCGTCTACGGCTACCCGGGCGACGGCATCGGCGAGTTCGACGGCGCCCTCGGCAAGGCCGACCGTGCCGGCGAGGGCGTCGAGTACATCCGCCCGACGCACGAGGAGATCGCGGCGCTGATGGCGACGGCGCACGCGAAGTTCACCGGTGAGGTCGGCGTCTGCATCGCCACGTCGAGCCCCGGCGCCTTCCACATGCTCAACGGGCTGTACGACGCGCAGATGGACAACCAGCCGGTCGTCGCGATCGTCGGGCAGCAGGGTCTGGCAGCCGTCGGCACGTTCACGCAGCAGGAGTCGAACCTGGAGCGGGTCTTCGCCGACGTCGCCTGCTACGTGCAGACCATCACGACGCCGGACGCCGCCGGGGTCGTCCTCGACACGGCGTTCCGCACCGCGATGCTCCGGAAGCAGCCGGCGGTGGTCGTCCTCCCCCACGACGTGCAGGCCATGCCCTGGTCGGAGCCAAGTGCCGAGCACTGGGTCTCGCGGTCGAGCGACGTTCCGGCCTCGACCCGGATCACGCCGCCGGCCGAGGACATCCGCAAGATGGCGGACATCATCAACGCCGGCGAGAAGGTCACCTTCCTGGTCGGCGCCGGAGCACGCGGTGCCACCGACCAGGTGCTCGCAGCGGCGGGGAAGGCCGGCGCCGGGATCATCACCGCGCTGCGCGGCAAGGACGTCGTGCCCTCGGACGTGCCGTTCCACACGCAGCAGGTCGGGCTGCTCGGGTCGCGCCCGAGCCTGACCCAGATCAAGGAGTGCGACACGATCGTGCTCCTGGGCACGAACTACCCGTACGGCGAGTACCTGCCGAAGGTCGGGCAGGCCCGCGGAATCCAGGTCGACATCAAGCCCGAGCAGCTGGGCCTGCGGTACCCGAACGAACTCAACATGTGGGGTGACGTCGGTGCCACACTCGACGCCCTGCTGCCGCTGCTCGAGCAGAAGGACGACCTCGGCTGGCAGGAGAAACTCGCCGAGGAGATGCGTGAGTGGGAGGCCGAGATGGGCCGCCAGGCCGAGGTCGCGTACAGCGACGGGGTCAACCCGCGCCGGGTCGTCCGCGCGGTGAACGACCGGCTGCCCGAGGGCGTCACCGTCACCTGCGACGCCGGCACCACGGCGGACTGGTACGGCCACCACATCCGGCTGCGCCGTGGCATGCACGGCGACATGTCCGGCCGGCTGGCGACGATGCTCGCGGCGATGCCGTACGCCGTCACGGCGAAGTTCGCGTTCCCGGACCGCCCGGCGGTGTGCACGATCGGCGACGGCGCCTTCCAGATGCTCGGCATGAACGAGCTCATCACCGTGAAGAAGTACATGGACCGCTGGCAGGACAAGCAGCTGGTCATCGTCGTCATGCACAACGACGACCTCGGACAGGTCTCGTGGGAGATGCGCACCGAGGACGGCAACCCGATCTGGCGCGGCTCGCAGGACGTCGAGACGATGGACTACGCCGGGTACGCCGAACTGCTCGGCTTCCAGGGCATCGCGGTGCACAGCGACGACGAGGTGGACGCCGCAGTCGAGCGTGCCTTCGCGCACCAGGGCGTCACGCTCATCGACGCCTACGTCAGCCGGAGCGTCCCGCCGCTGCCGCCGCACATCACCGCCGAGTACGCGATGAACACCGCGAAGAGCCTGCTCAAGGGCGACCCGGTGGAGTTCGACGTCGTCAAGGACTCCGCGAAGGCGATGGCCGCCGAGGTCGTCGAGCGGGCGAAGGGTGCGTTCGGCCGCGACTGACCGGGCCCGTGGGGCGGCGGTGTCACGGCCAGTTGAACATCATGTGACGCCGCCGCCCGGAGTCTGGCGTGTCGCCTGTGGATCTTCGTAGGTTCGGCAGGTCGCGTCCTCCGTCCGGGGGCGGAACCACCACACCAGGAGTCCTCACACCGATGAGCCCGTCCCACACCCCCGAGACCACCAGGCGGAGGCGCGGCATCGTCGCCGGCACCGCCCTCGCCACCGCCGGGGTCCTCGTCGCCCTCGGCGCCCCGACCACCGCCTCCGCCGCAGAACCCGCGTCCACGACGATCGACATCGTCGACGTCAACGACTTCCACGGCCGCATCGAGTCCGAGGGCACGACGGCCGACAAGGCCGCGGGTGCCGCGAAGCTCGCCGCCGTCGTGCAGGCGCAGCGCGAGGCGAACCCGAACACCATCTTCACGAGCGCGGGCGACAACGTCGGCGCCTCGACCTTCACGTCCTTCGTGCAGCAGGACGACCCGACGATCGACGTCCTCAACCAGATGCACCTGGACGTCAGCGCGATCGGCAACCACGAGCTCGACAAGGGTCAGGACGACCTGACCGGGCGCATCGAGGACCGGGCGACCTGGCCGTACATCTCGGCGAACATCGTCAAGCAGGGCACCACCGACCCGGCGTTCACCCCGTGGTCGATCGTCGAGAAGGGCGGCGTCAAGGTCGGCTTCATCGGCGCGACCACCGAGGCGCTGATCCCCGGGCTCGTGAGCCCCGGTGGCGTGCAGGGCCTCGCGATGGCCCCGATCGTCAGCTCGGTGAACCGCTACGCCGACGAGCTCACCGACGGCGACGCCGCGAACGGCGAGGCGGACGTCCTCGTCCTGCTCGTCCACGAGGGGGCCACCACGAGCGCGCTCAGCGACGCGACCGGCAGCGGTGCCTTCGGCCAGATCACCGGGAAGGTGTCCTCGAAGGTCGCCGCGATCGTCTCGGCGCACACGCACGCGAAGTACGACCACGAGATCGCCGGCCCGGACGGCACCGTCCGCCCGGTGATCCAGACCGGTTCGTACGGCATGAACTACGGCCACCTGCAGCTGACCGTCGGCGCGGACCGGAAGCTCACCGGCATCAGCGCCGAGGTCCTGCCGCTCAACACCGCGACCGCGAAGCCCGCCGACACCACCTCGGTCGACGCCGTCACGAAGACGGTCGCCGACGCGAAGGCGATCGCGGACGTCAAGGGCAAGGAGCAGCTCGGCACCATCACCGGTGACCTGCGCCGCGCCGTGCAGTCCGACGGCACGACCGAGAACCGCGGCGGCGAGTCGACGCTCGGCAACAACATCGCCGAGGTGCAGCGCTGGGCCACCGAACGCCAGGGGTCCCAGATCGCCTTCATGAACCCGGGCGGCCTCCGCACCGACCTCGTCTACGCCTCCAGCGGCGCCGGTGACGAGGACGGCAGTGTCTCCTACAAGGAGGCCGCGCTGGTCCAGCCGTTCGCGAACACCCTGGTCACCGAGGACCTCACCGGTCAGCAGCTCAAGGACGCGCTCGAGCAGCAGTGGCAGCCGGACGGCCTCGAGCGTCCATTCCTCAAGCTCGGCGTCTCGAACGGCTTCGCCTACACGTACGACCCGTCCGCGGGCCGCGGCGAGCGCATCACCGGCATGACCCTCGACGGCGAGCCGATCGCCCTCGACCAGACCGTCAAGGTCACCGTCAACTCGTTCCTCTCGACCGGTGGCGACAACTTCGCGGCCTTCGCCGGGGGCACGAACAAGGCGGACTCGGGTCAGGTCGACCTGCAGGCGCAGGCGGACTACTTCGCAGCGCACGATGCGGTCGAGCCGCCGATGGACCAGCGCGCGGTCGGTGTCACCACCACGCCGGTCCCCGAGGGCGGCTTCCAGCCCGGTGACGAAGTCACGGTCGACCTGTCCTCGCTGGTGTTCAGCAACGCCGGCGACCAGAGAGGTGACGTCTCGGTCTCGGCCGGGGACCAGGTGCTCGCCACGAGCCCGATCGACACCACGGTCGTCGACAAGACCGACGAGCAGGGTCGCGCCTCGCTGACCTTCGCGGTCCCCGAGTCGGGCGTCGCCCAGCCGGCAGCGCCGTCGACCGCATCGCGCCTGGCCGCCACGGCGGTCGAGACCTCGGACGAGCCGCTCGTCGTGGAACTGCCGAACGGGCAGCAGATCACGCTGGCGGTGGCCATCCCCCTCGCGGTCGTCCCGGACCCCGGTACGGACCCGGGTACCGGTCCGGGTGACCCCACCGACGGCTCCGACCCGACGCCGACCCCCGTTCCCGGCGGTGCTGACGGCGGCTCCGGCGACGAGGGCTCCGGTGACTCCGGCCTCGGTGGCACCGGCAGCGGTGTCGTGCCGATCAGCGGTGGCGGGATCGACACCGCCGACGGCGGGGACCTCGCCTACACGGGTGCCGAGCTCGCGGCACCGGCCCTCACGGCCGGGCTGCTGCTCCTCGCCGGGCTGACCGCACTGCTGGTGGTCCGCCGGAAGCGTGCCGCGCACGACGTGAGCGAGCGCTCGGAGGGCTGACGCGCCTCCCGGCCTCGCCGACCCTGACGGGCCCGTCCACCGACCGGTGGGCGGGTCCGTCGTGCGTGTGCCGTCGGGCGAGTGCTGTCGGGCCTGTGCCGTCGTGCGTGTGCCGAGCGGACGCTCGGCCAACCGGCAGGGCGGGAGGCCCGTGGCACGACGTCTAGCAGCCGCTCGCGGACAGCACGGTCGGTCCGCGCATGTCACCGCGGTACGCTGCACCCGTCGCCATGCGCGATGCGTCGCGCCGGGTCGCCGGACGGTGGTTCCGCCCGATCGGACCCCGCGACGCGGGTGTCCTCCGCCTCCAGGGAAACGGCGGAGGACACCCCTCTCACACCCGTCGACCGGCCGGTGTCAGCGGAAGAGCTGCTCGCCGATGTAGGAACCCTTGCGGGGTGCCGGCGGGACCGCGAAGACCGCCGACCCGATGTGCGCGATGTACTCGTTGAGCCGGTCCGACGCGCCGAGCTTCCGCTGCAGCCGCGTGAAGTGGTCCGGGTCGTTCATGTACGCCACGAACAGCAGCCCGGCGTCGAGCTGCCCGTACTGGTTGAGGCCATCCGTGTAGTTGTAACCGCGGCGCAGGATCTTCACGCCGCCGTTCGCCTCGTGTGCCGCGAGGGCGACGTGCGAGCGGGGGTCGATCGCGGGCTGGCCGTGGGCGGTCGCGTGGAAGTCCGGCGTGGTGTGCTCCTGCCCGCCGGAGAGCGGCGCGCCGCTGACCTTCGTCCGCCCGAACACCCGCTGCTGGTCGCTGACGACGTCGGCGTCCCAGATCTCCAGGTTCATCCGGATCTTCCGGACCACCTGGTAGGTGCCGCCGGCCATCCAGTCGGCGTCGTCGTCGAGCCACACGAAGCGGTCGTGCTCGGCGTCGGTCGTGATGTTGCGGGTGCCGTCCTTGAAGCCCATCAGGTTCCGCGGGGTCGCCTGGGTCGGCCCGGCCGAAGCCCGACCGAAGCCCAGGACGGTCCACTTGACGGTCGCGCTCCCCCGGGCCATCCGGGCCAGGTCGCGGACCGCGTGGTACGCCACCTGCGGGTCGTCGGCGCAGGCCTGCAGGGACAGGTCGCCGCCGGACAGGCCGGACTCGAAGCGGTCGCTCGGCAGGGACGGCAGCTCGGTCAGGTCCGCCGGACGCTTGCCGGCCAGGCCGAAGCGCTCGTCGAACACCCCGGGGCCGAGGCCGACCGTGACGGTGAGGGACGCGGGCCCGAGGTCGAGCGCCTCGCCGGTGTCCGCGCCGACGCCGTCACCGTGGGCGGGTTCGACGCTGCCGATGGTCTGGCCGGCCTGCAGCTGCGCGATCGCGGCCGACCAGCGGGCGAGCAGTACCTGCAGCTCGGTCGCGGTGCCGAGCGTCAGGTCGAACGTCATGAACACGCAGTGCCGCTGCGGATCGGTCCGGATACCACCCTGGGGTGCACCGGCGGTGGTCGCGTAGAACGGGTGGCTGCGCGACATGTCGACCGACTCGTCGCCGTTCGCCGCCGCGGTGAACGGGTCGACCCCGCTCGCCACGGCGGACCCGGCGATGCCCGCGGCCGCGCCGACTCCGGCTCCGGCGACGGCCAGACCCGCGCCGAGCAGCCCCCGGCGGGAGACCCCGCGGGTGTCGTCCTCGGCGGTGTCCCGGTCATTGCGGCCGTTCACGCCGTGGCGACCTTCTCGGCCAGGCGGGACAGCGGGTCCTGCAGCGCCTGCACCTGCTGCGAGATCGCGTTCGCGTGCGCCGCCTTGGCACTGGCGTCCCAGCTGTCGAAGCCGCCCAGGTCGTCGGCGTTCCGGAAGCCGTCCATGAGCGTGTTCGTGGCGTCGAACTGCTGGGCGATCTGCTTCGTCAGCGCCGGGTCGACCTTGGTCAGTCCGGGCTTGAGGTACGCGAAGGCCTGCCGGGAGCCCTCGACGTTGGCGGCGAGGTCGACGAGGTCGATGTGGCTGTAGGCCTCTTCCTCGCCGGTGATCTTGTTCGACTGGACCTCTTCGAGCAGTCCGGCGGCCCCGTTGGCCAGGTCCTCGGGCTTGTAGTCGAGCGTCGGCACGAGCTTCGCGAGCAGGTGCACGTTCGTGGCCAGGTCGTCGGCGTACCGCTTCGTGTCGGCGGTGATCGCACCGTTCGCGAACAGGTCGCGTTCGACGGCGTGGAAGCCGCTCCAGCCGACGGCCGGGTCGGCGTTCGAGGCCCGCATGTCGATGAGGTAGTCGAGGTTGCCGGCGTTGTCCGTCGCCTTGTGGCCCTTCTTCACGAAGCCGTCGACGTCGCTCTCGACGTGCTCGTAGTACGGGCGGGCGTTCGCGTAGTCGGTCTTCGCCGCTGCCAGGTCGCCGGCGTCGACGTCGGTCTTGAGCTTGTCGACCGCGGTCACCATGTCGGTGACCTGGCCGTCGACGTACTCGGCGTAGCCCTTCGTGCCGTCCTGCAGCAGGCTCGCGGCACTGCTGTTCGCGGTCGACTTGACGGACCCGGTGACGGTCAGGCCGGTGAGCTCGTGCTCCGCACCGGGGCAGTACACCTGGTACTTCCCGCCGGTCAGCGTCGCGGTGAACGAGACGGGGTCGAGTCCCGGCGCCAGGTTCTCCTTCTCGCCGAGGATCCGCTGGTCCTGCAGCAGCTCGACCTCGGTGATGGCAGTCGACGACTCGTTCTTCACGGTGAAGGTCACGGGGCCGGCGCCGACCGTGCTGCTGCTCACGGCGCAGCGGTCGGAACCGTCGTTCGTCAGGGTGACCGTGACGCGGGCCACCTTGCCGGAGGTCTCGGTGGCGTCGCCCGAGGCGGTCCCGTTGCTCGCGCAGCCGGTGAGGGCGAGTGCCGCGACGGCGCCCAGCGCGCCGAGGGTGACGAGGCGCCCCCGCGTGGTCAGGGGTCGGACGGTGGTCGCTCTACCGAACGGCAGC
>NZ_JASDDD010000062.1:0-18283 GCF_030407555.1 Curtobacterium sp. APC 4022 | reverse complement strand
GCCTGCTGCTGCTCCTCGTACTGCTGCTGCGGTGGCCGCATGGCGCGTCCACCGCAGCAGCAGTACGAGGAGCAGCAGCAGGCCGCCGGCGCTCGACGCGTCCTGGACGAGCGAGTACACCGGGTGCCCACCGACATCGGAGCGGAGCGCCGCCACGTGCCGGACGAACCAGCCGTGCGGGTGCGACCAGGCGTCCCAGACGACGTGCGTCACGCTGCCGAGCACGCAGGCGAACACGACGAGCGGGACCCGCGCCGGCGGGACCCGCTCGGGCCGGTGCCAGCCGGGCAGCTGCGCGCGGTACCGGGCGGGCTGGACCGGTGTCCATGCGGGCCGGACGAGGAACCACCACGCGGCGAGGACGACGAGCGACACCGCGAGGTCGATCGTGACGACGCCGACCCACGAGTGCGTGAAGCCGTACGGCGGCAGCGCGGGTACGAAGAGCACGGCGTCGGGGGCCATCGAGCCGACCGCGACGGCCGCGACGGGCAGGGCGGAGCGGCGGAACGGCAGGGCGACGACCGCGTGGCTGATGGTGAACGGCACCCGACGAGCCTGGCGGGCGGCGGGACGCGGGCGCATCGGCCGGAAGGCGGAGACGACAGCCGGTGCTGACCTGGGGTGGCGCGGACCTGGGGTGGCGCGGACCTGGACCTGCGCCGGTCCTGGCCGATACCGGCGGGAATTAGGTAGGTCCTACCGATGTGGACCGTGCACCTGGTTCTCTAACCTGGCTGAAGTCGCCGGGATTCGGACCCGACCCGAACGGGTCCGAACCCGGCGACACACGCAACGCTACGCGAAAGCGGGCCCGCTGTGTCAACGAGAACGGCGAGTCGTGCTGCATCCCGCAACTTCTTGCGGTTGATCCGTCGCGCCCGGACGCGGGCGGCACCGTCCGGACGAGGACGGCTGCCCGGTCGCGGGCTGCTGGCGGGACGCGTGCCCGGCGTCCGGTGTCCGGCGTCCGGCGTCCGGCGTCGAGACGGGCCCGTCTCCGTGAGACGCCGCGGTGCGCTCGAGACGCCGCAGGATCAGGGGGCGTCTCGGCCGGATGGCGGCGTCTCGGACTGACGCCGGCGTCTCGGCGGCGCCGGCGGACTGTCCGGAAGGGCGGGTCAGACCATCTCGGCGAGCTCGGACCGCGAGCGCAGGTCCCACTTCGCGAACACCCGCGACATGTGCGCGTCGATCGTCCGCACCGACAGCCCGAGGTGCTCGGCGATCCGCCGGTTCGAGAACCCCTGGGCCGCCAGCTGGGCGACCTCGTACTCCCGCTTCGTCAGCGGCTGCGTCCGACGTCCAGCGGTCACGGCCATCCCGCACGCAGCCAGGTCGGCCTGGGCGCTGGCGATCCACCCGCGGTCGCCCGAGCGCAGTGCGTCCGCGTACTGGGTGATCGCGCTCGCCAGGGGCCCGTCGACCCGTCCCGCCGCGTCCTGCAGTCGGTCGAGCGACGACGTGGTGTCCCGACCGGCCGCGATGTCCATCACGTAGTGCAGCGCCTGCCCGTAGAGCACGTGCGTCCAGGCGCCCGAGGCGGTCCCGCGGGCGATCAGCTCGTCGGCGCGGTAGAGCCCGGCGGGGTTGCCGAGCAGCGCCTCGGCCCACGCGATGGTCATCTCGATCTGGTCACCCAGGATCCGCATCGCCCGGAGCGGAGTCGTCCGCGCCCGCTCGACGGACTCGGCAGCCGCGTCCGTCATGCCCGCGTACGCCTGCGACATCGCCAGGCGGGACCACGCGTAGGCGGCGAACCCACCCGGGTCGTCGACGGCGTACCGCTCGCACGCGGCCGTGAACGCGGTGACGGCGTCCGACCACCGGCGTTGTCCCAGCGCCTGGTTGCCGATGCCGAACAGCTCGAGCGTGAAGTCGTACTTCAGGAACGGGTCCGACCGGCTGACCGGCACCTGGGTCACCATCTCGGCTATGTCGCCCCGCCACACCTGGACCTGGTGCATGACGGACACGATCTCGCCGACGCTCCAGGGGGAGTCCTCGAGGTGCACGGCCGCCGTGGCCAGGCACGCCTGCGCGAGCCGGATGGCCTCGTCGAGTCGCCCGCCGGTGCCGAGGGCCGCCACGGCACAGGCGGCGATCGGCAGGAAGGACCGCGGGATCGCCGGGGCGTGCAGGACACCGGTGCGCTCGATCTCCTGTCGGACCTCGGTGAAGTCGCCACCCCAGCCGAGGTGTGACAGCCGAAGGAGTCGGAGCTGCTCGACGGTCTCGAGGTCGACGAACTGCATCGCGGACTCGGTGAGGGCGACGGCCGCCGAGGTGTCGTCGTCGTGGAACTGGCGGAGGTTCGCGAGGGTCTCGCACGCCTCGACCACGGCGACGTCGTCGACCCGCGGGCCCGAGGTCACCAGGCCCCAGGCCGCTTCGGCGTCGAGCCGGCCGGCCTCGCGCCCGCTGCTGTACCCGTACGCCAGGGACCGGAGGCAGTGGGTGCGCACCCGGTCGGTCGGGGTGATGCCGGCGTCGGGCCCGGCGTTGAGGGCCGCGGTCGTCAGGACGATGGCGCTCTCGTGCTCCTGCAGGCCGCCGGCGACCCGGGCCGCGTCGAGCAGCTGGTCGACCGGGGGCACGATGCCGCACTCGAGTGCCCAGAGGGTCGAGCGGAGCCGGGCTGCCGGTGGTGCCCCCTCGGGCCGGTCGGTGCGGAAGGCGTTGGCGCGGGCGAACAGCGAGGTCCGGCGTGCGACGGGCACCAGGGCGCGGACGACCTCGCCGATGAGCGGATGCGAGGAGCGCGCGACCGGGCTGCCGGTGTCGGTCGAGTCGATCCGGACGAAGCCGAGCCCCACCATGCGGTCGAGGTCGCGTCCGTCGACCAGGGCGATCAGGCGGGACAGCGGGATCGGTTCAGCGAGGGCGACGATCTCCACGACGTCCCGGAGCTCGCCCGGCAACGCCCCGAGTTCGGTGCGGTACATGTCCGCCAGGCTCATCGACGCCGTGACCCGTCCGCGCCAGTACCAGCTCAGGGCGGTGTGCTCGAGCGCTCCCGAGGACAGGCCGGCCCGCACGACCTCGCGCAGGTACAGCGGGTTGCCCTGCGTCGCCCGGTGGACCTGCTCCACCGACGCCGGTTCGAGCGGGGCGCCGAGCGCGCGCTCGATCAGGGACGAGGCCTCGGCCACGTCGAGCGGTTCCAGGTCGATGCGTTCGAGCAGGTCGTCCTGCCACAGCGCCCGTAGGGGTTCGGCGAGGGCCGTGAAGTCCCGGCAGGTCAGCACGAGCCGCGCGTGCTGGTCCCGCACGAGCCAGGCGACGTAGCGGGCCGACAGGGCGTCGAGCAGGTCGGCGTCGTCGACCCGGAGGAGCAGGTCGCGTCCCTCCGCCTCGGCGGCGTCCCGGAGGCGCGCCTCGGCCGGCACGGGTTCGGTCAGGTCGTCGCCCAGGACGTCCCCGAACCGGTCCGACACGGCGCCGAAGGGCATCGACGACCCGGCGGCCACGGCGGTGATCGGCACGACCAGCGGGTCCGTGTCCTGCTCCTGCGCGGCGACCCGGTCGGTGACGCGGGCGGCGACGGTGGTCTTGCCGAGCCCGGCGGCCCCCACGAGGGCGACACTCCACCGGTGCTCACCGACGACGGCGACCGCGCGGTCCTCTTCGTCACGGGTGATCACGGGCCAGGACAGGCGGGCGGGGGCGGTCGTCGGACGGCGCTCGCTCGACGCGGCCTCCTCGACCATCCCGCACCTCCGTCCTCGACGGTGTTCCGTCCTGCACCATCATCTCGCGTCCACCGGACGAACTGCCGGGCGTGGATCCTCCCAAGGTGGGGGACAATGGGGACGTGAGCAACACCGATCGACCCGACGAACGCCCGGTGCCGGCGCCGAACGCGGTGACCAGCCCGGACCAGGTCACCATCCGACGCGCCCCCCGTTTCAGCGTCTTCATCCTCGGCGGCGCCGTCCTCGGCTTCTTCGTGACGGTCATCGTCGTCGCGCTCACGATGGGCATCGATCGCGGCAACCAGCAGGAGACCACCGGTTTCGCGGGCCTCGTCGGCTACTTCAGCCTGTACGGCGTCTCGATCGGCATGCTCGTCGGCGCGGTCATCGCTGTCGTGCTCGACCAGGTCTCGTCCCGCCGTGCGGCGCGGCTGACGGCAGAGCGGGTCGCCGTCGACCCGGCTCCGGAGACCGTCGACGGCGAGCTCGAGGACCACACGGCACCGGACGCCCGGCCCGCCACCGACGTACCCGCCACCGACGTACCCGCCACCGACGTACCCGCCACCGATGTGCCCGCCACCGACCGCACGGCCGACGAGCCGGAGACCCAGGAACGCCCCGAGCGCTGAGGCTGCGGTCGCGGACGCGACCACCAACGGACTGGAGGCCCGTCACCAGCTGGTGACGGGCCTCCAGTCCGTTGGTCCGCACGGTGCGGAACCGGCGTCAGCTGAGCTGGTTCGCCTCGACCCAGGCCAGGTACTCCGGCGACACCGAACCGGTGACGTACTCGCCCGTGAAGCAGCTCATCTCGAGGTCCGTGACGTCCGAGCCCTCGATGATCGCGTCGCGCATGTCACCGATCTCCTGGTAGATCAGGTGGTCGCTGCCCAGCACCCGGTTGATCTCCGGGATCTTCCGGTCGTGCGCGATCAGCTCGGCGCGCGTCGGCATGTTGATGCCGTAGACGTGCGGGAACCGGACCGGGGGCGCCGCGCTCGTGAAGGTGACCTCGTTCGCGCCGGCGGCCCGCGCCATCTCCACGATCTCGCGGCTCGTCGTGCCGCGCACGATGGAGTCGTCCACGATCAGGATGTTCTTGCCCTTGAACTCGGACGACATCGCGTTGAGCTTCTGGCGGACCGAACGCTTGCGCTCCGCCTGCCCCGGCATGATGAACGTGCGGCCGACGTAGCGGTTCTTGTAGAAGCCCTCGCGGTACTCGATGCCGAGCTTCTGCGCGACCTGCATCGCGGCAGGGCGGCTGGAGTCCGGGATCGGCATCACGACGTCGATGTCGCCGGTCGGGGCGTACTGCTCGATCGTGTCCGCCAGGCGGTTGCCCAGGCGGAGACGGGCGTCGTACACGGAGATGCCGTTCATCACGGAGTCCGGACGGGCCAGGTAGACGTACTCGAAGGAGCACGGCACCAGGCGCGGGTCCTTCGCGCACTGCCGGGCGTGCATCGTGCCGTCCATCTCGATGAAGACGGCCTCGCCCGGGGCGACGTCGCGGACGATGTCGTAACCGCCGGACTCGAGCACCAGGGACTCGGACGCGACGACCCATTCGCTCTTGCCGGCGTCGTCGAACTTGTGCCCGAGGATCAGCGGCCGGATGCCGAACGGGTCGCGGAACGCCAGCAGGCCGTGACCCGCGATCGTCGCGATCGTGGCGTACGAGCCCTCGACCCGCTCGTGCACGCGCTCGACCGCGTCGAACACCTGCCCGGGGTCGAGGTGCGTGCCACGGACCTGGCCCTGCAGCTCGTGCGCCAGGACGTTCACGAGCAGCTCGGTGTCCGAGGTCGTGTTGAGGTGCCGGCGGTCGATGTCGAACAGCTCACGGGTGAGTTCCCGGGTGTTCGTCAGGTTGCCGTTGTGCACGAGGACGATGCCGTACGGCGCGTTCACGTAGAACGGCTGGGCTTCCTCTTCGTTCACGGCGGCACCGCGGGTGGCGTAACGGACGTGGCCGAGGCCCATCGTCCCGAGGAGTGCCCGCATGTCACGGGTACGGAAACCCTCGCGCACGTGGCCGCGGGTCTTGTGCATGTGGTGCACGTGACCGTCGACCGTGGCGATGCCCGTGGAGTCCTGTCCCCGGTGTTGCAGGAGGAGCAGGGCGTCGTAGATGGATTGGTTTGCAGGCCCCTGCGCAACGAGGCCGACGATGCCGCACATTCGCGGGGTGCTCCAGACCGTAGGATCGGGTGGTACCGAACAAGTCTGCCATGCCCTGCGGAGGACGACGTATGCCCAACCCCTACGCCGAGGCCGGCGTCGACACCGCTGCCGGTGACCTGGCCGTCGAGCTCATGAAGTCCGCCGTGTCGGCGACGCACAACGCGTCCGTCCTGGGCGGCGTCGGCGGCTTCGCCGGTCTGTACGACGTCTCGTTCCTCAAGGACTACGAGCGGCCCCTCCTCGCCACCTCGACCGACGGCGTCGGCACGAAGGTCGCGATCGCGCAGGCCATCGACAAGCACGACACGATCGGGCAGGACCTGGTCGGCATGGTCGTCGACGACATCGTCGTGGTCGGCGCGACGCCGCTGTTCATGACGGACTACATCGCCTGCGGCCGGGTCGTCCCGAACCGCATCGCCGACATCGTCGCCGGCATCGCCCGCGGCTGCGCGGCCACCGGCACCGCCCTGGTCGGCGGCGAGACCGCGGAACACCCGGGCCTGCTCGGACCGGACGACTACGACGTCGCCGGTGCCGCGGTCGGCGTGGTCGAAGCCGGTTCGCAGCTCGGCGCCCACCTGGTGCAGGACGGCGACGTGGTCATCGCGATCGAGTCCTCCGGGCTGCACTCGAACGGGTACTCGCTCGTCCGGCACATCCTCAGCCAGCGCGGCATCGGCTACACCGACACGCTGCCGGAGCTCGGCGGGCTGGTCGGCGAGGCCCTGCTCGAGCCCACCCGCCTCTACACGACCCCGCTGCTCGAGCTGATCGACGGACACCCGGGCGACGTGCACTCGCTGTCCCACGTCACCGGTGGCGGCATCGCGGCGAACCTGGCGCGCGTGCTGCCCGTCGGCTCGTGGGTCGAGGTCGACCGTGCCAGCTGGCAGCCGCTGCCGGTGTTCCGCGTCCTGGCGGAGCTGGCCGGCACCCCGATCGAGGACACCGAGAGCACCTGGAACCTGGGCATCGGCATGTTCGCGGTCGTCTCGGCAGCGTCGGTCGACGGGGTCACCGCGACGCTCCGGTCGGCCGGGCTGCCGGCGTGGGAGGTCGGCACGGTGTCGATCGGCACGCGCGACCTGGCCGGGTTCGAGCAGGGTGCCAAGGGCGTCGACGGCGGGGCCGTGCGCCTGGTCGGGTCCTACGCGGGCTGAGTCCCGGCGTGCTGGTCGGCTCCTGCCGGCGTGGCCGAGGTCGTACGACGTGCCGCCTGCGCCCCGTCGAGGTTGCACGACGTGCCGCCTGCGCTCTGTCGAGGTCGCACGAACTGCCGCTCGGAGCTGCCCGGGGCGGCAGTTCGTGTGACCTCGGCGACCGACGAGCCGGCGACCGACGAGCCGGCGACCGGCGACCGGCGGGCCGGCGGCTGGTCACGCCCGGGGACGACGAACGCCGCGCTGCCCGAGGGCGCGCGGCGTGATCGACCGGGAGGTCAGGCGGACTTGTTCGTGTCCGTCTGGTTCTCGAGGTCTCCTTCGTCACCGAACTCGTCGCCCCAACGGTCGACGTAGTCCGGCTCGTCCGACTGCTGTGCGACGGAGAGTTCGCGTTCGAGAGCACCGTAGTTCGTGTCCGGGCTGAAGTACTTCAGCTCCCGGGCGACCTTGGTGTGCTTCGCCTTCTGACGGCCGCGCCCCATGCGTGACCCCCTCTGTGTCGGCTCGTGTCCGGTCTCGGCGGGCAACGAGTGCGCACCCGGGAAGAACAGACGGTTCGTGGTTTGAAATCTGTCCGTCACTTTACCATGTACCCCGTTGCCGACTTCGCCCGGCGCGTCCCGAGCACAGCAGAATCGAGGGTGATGATCCGCCCAGCAGAACGAGCCCGCGTCGTCGTCATCGGTGCTGGTCAGGCCGGACTCTCGGTCGCGTGGCACCTGCAGCGCGCGGGGCTCGTCGCGGGCCACGACCTGGTGCTCCTGGACCGCGCTGCGGGGACGGGAGGCGCGTGGCAGTTCCGGTGGGACGCCCTGCGGCTCGGCATCGCCCACCGGGTGCACGACCTGCCCGGGATGCACGAGATGGGCCTCCGGTTCGACGACGCCGACCGGTCGCGGCCGGCTCGGGAGGTCGTGTCCGAGTACTACCGCCGGTTCGAGGAACACCACGACCTCCGCGTGCGTCGGCCGGTCGGGGTCACGGCCGTCCGGCACGGTGACGACCCCGGATCGGACACCCTGCTGGTCGAGACCCGCGACGAGCACGGTGTCGCGGGGACGATCCGGGCCGAGGCGGTCGTCAACGCCTCGGGGACGTGGGGCACCCCGTTCGTGCCGTGGGTCCCCGGGCGCGATGCCTTCCGTGGCCGGCAGCTCGACACGACGGGCTACCGCGACGCGAGGGAGTTCGCCGGGCAGGACGTGGTGGTCGTCGGCGGTGGCACGAGCGCGATCGGGTTCCTGCTGGAACTGGACGGCATCGCCCGGTCGACCCGGTGGTCCACCCGGCGTCCCGTCGTCTGGTCGGACGACCCGGCCCTGGCGACCGGCGCGGCCGTGGCGGCGGTCGCGGACCAGGACCGCGCTGCCCGGGCCGGTCGCACCCTGCCGAGCATCGTCAGCGGGACCGGGTTGCCGGTGTCCCCGAGGATCCGCCGTGGCCTGGCCCGGGGGCTCCTCGAAGCTGAACCGATGTTCACACGACTCGACGGCGACGGGGTCCTGACGGCCGACGGCGAGCACGTCCACGCCGACGCCGTGATCTGGGCGACGGGCTTCCGCGCCGACCTCAGGCACCTCGCGCCGTTGCACCTCCGGACCGAGGCGGGCGGGGTCGTCGTCGAGGACGGTCGGTCCACCGCCGAGCCGCGGCTGTTCCTCGCCGGCTACGGTCCCCAGGCCTCGACGATCGGGGCGAACCGGGCCGGCCGCCGGATCGCGCGCCAGGTGCTGGCGGTGCTGGCCGACGACGACGTGGCCCACACCCACACCGCCGGTGCTGCTGCCGCCGCCGCCGCTGACGCTGCTCCCGACGGGCAGTCCGCCGCCGGAGCCTGACCCGATCGACGGGAGGGGGAGCGGGCCCCGTCGACCCGTTCAACCGCGATCGCGCGCCATCCCCGCCGCGGTGTTCCGCGCACCGGTGGCCGCGCCGTGCGGTGATGCGGCGTCGATCCGCGCGAGGTCGTCCGCCGTCAGCTCGACGTCCACCGCGGCCGCGTTCTCCTCGACGCGGGCGGCCTTCGTGGTGCCGGGGATCGGGACGGTACCGGCCCGGACCACCCAGGCGAGAGCGAGCTGCGCCGGAGTGATCCCCTTCTCGTCCGCGATGGTGCGGAGCGCCGCCACGATGCGGAGGTTGGCCGCGATCGCGTCGTCGGAGAACCGCGGCAGGTCGCGTCGGGCGTCACCCACCGGCAGGTCGTCCCGTCGGGTCAGCGTGCCGCCGAGGAACCCCCGACCGAGCGGTGAGAACGGGACGAAACCGACGCCGAGTTCGCGCGCGGTGTCGAGGACGCCGTTGTGCTCGGCATCACGCTCGAACAGGCTGTACTCGGACTGGATCGCCGTGACGGGGAAGGTCGCATGGGCCCGCCGGAGCGTGTCGGCTGCGGTCTCGGAGACGCCGAGGTAACGGACCTTGCCGGCGGTCACGGCTTCGCCCATCGCTCCGACGGTGTCCTCGATCGGGACGGCCGGGTCGACGCGGTGCAGGTACCAGAGGTCGACGTGGTCGGTGCCCAGGTGCGACAAGGACCGGTCGATCGCTCGTCGGGCGTGCTCGGGGGAGCCGTCCAGCCCGATCGGGTCCCCGTCGTCGGTGAAGTCGGTGGCGAACTTCGAGGCGATGACGGCTCGGTCGCGGTCGGCACCGAGGGCGCGGCCGAGGAGTTCCTCGTTCGCGAACGGCCCGTAGGCCTCGGCGGTGTCGAACAGCGTGATGCCCAGGTCGAGCGCCCGCCGGATCGTCTCGACCGACCCGGTCTCGGTCGCGCCCCCGTAGAAGGCGCTCATCCCCATGCACCCGAGGCCCATCGCCGAGGTGGTCAGGCCCTGCGAGCCCAGTGTCGTCTGTTGCACGGTGTCGTCTCCTCGTCGTGTCGGTGTGTCCGACACGAGCAGAGCCTGGACCCTGGTGCGCACACCATGTCAAGTGGCAGCATCGGGGGATGCTCCTGCCGACCGTCCCGATCACCGACCCCGTGACGATCAGCGCTGCCGCGGAGCTGCTCGGGATCACCGTCGACACGATCCGGTACTACGAGAAGGAGGGCATCGCGCCCGCGCCCGATCGTGGGCCGGACGGCTGGCGCCGCTACGACGAGCGCGACCTCGCCTGGCTGGCGGGTGTCGTCATGCTGCGCGGGACCGGGATGAGCGTGGCCGAGATGCGCGAGTACGCGGCGGCGTACCGCGCGGGCGCCGACGACGAGCAGCGGTTGGCGCTCCTGCGGAGCCACCACGAGACGGTGCTCGCGCGGCAGGCGGAGGTCCGCCGGCACCTCGACGCCCTCGAACGGAAGATCGCGGCGTACGAGCAGCAGCTCGACGGCCGGTAGGCCCGCCACCGGCCGTCGACCCAGGGCCGCCGGTCAGGCGGCGACGGGCTCCTGGGTGCCGCGACGCCCGCGCGACCGCCCCGCAACGACGGCGTCGACCGAGTACCGCCCCGGCCCGGTGAGCGCGACGGCCAGGGACCCGGCAGCGAGGACGAGCACGTACTCGAACCCGCCGTCCTGTGAGAAGAACCCGGCGGGCAGGTGCGCCAGGGCTCCGGCCACGACCATGTCGACGGCGAGCAGGACGGCGACCACGCGGGTCGCGACGCCGAGCACCAGGAGTGCACCGCCGATCAGCTCGAGCCCGGCGACGAGGGGTGCGGCGACCTCGGCGAAGGGGACGCCCATGCCGGCGAAGCCCTGGGTGACGCCGGGGATCCCCTGGCTGAACTTCTGGGCACCGTGGGCGATGAAGACGACGCCGAGGACGACGCGGAGCACGGTCAGGCCGATGGAGGTCGATGTGGTTCGCATGCCCACGACGCTAAGTGGTGACGTGTCATCCAACCGGGGCACCGGGGTGACTACCGGGGGTCTGTCAGGGGGATGCCAGACGGCGGTCCGCAGAACTGCGGACCGCCGTACAGCAACGACTGTTGCTCAGGAAGAAGCGCCGCGTCCGGTCTTCTCCTGCAGGCGCTCGATGTGCTCCGACGCCTCGGCCTTGGTGAGGTCGGCCGACAGTTCCTCGCCGGCTTCACGGGCGAGGGTGTCGAGGTAGCTGCGCTGCGGGCCGGTCATCGGCTCGTCGCCGGTGACCCACTGCTCGGGGTCCTTGCTCGCGGTGGTCGAGGGGTCCGGGCGTTCTCCGCCGAGGGTCTCCGGCTGGTTCTGGTCTGCATCACTCATGCCCCGGACCGTACGCCGCACCCCCGACCAGCGGCGCAGTCCGGCGTCCCCCGCAGGCCGTGAGCGGACAATGGGCATCCAGACGCATCGCCCGGACAGCACTCAGACCGGCGTCGCCGTGTACCGCACCAGGTCGCCGCCGACGTCGCTCGCGGCCACCGGCACGACCCGGCCGCCCCGCTCGATCCAGAGCGTGTTCGCGGGCTCGTCCAGTCGGTCCACCTGGTGCATCGACCCGTTCAGCAGGACCGCCGCGGTCACGTCGACCCGTCCCGACGCCGGACGCGGAGGCAGCCCCGGGACGTCGTCGGCGTACACCGGGTACTCGCCCGGGGACAGCACGGGGGTGACGGGCGTCGTCACGATCTCCACCCCGGACGCTCCGGTCAGGGTGTCGGTCACGCCGGACGACACGACGACGAGGCGGACCACCTGGTCCATCGGCAACGGCACGTCCGCCTTGGGTGCGTCCGCGGTGCCGGCCAGTGCACGGAACGCGGGCCGACCGTCGGCGGCGAGGTGGGCCTCCCGGCCGTCGATGCGGACGCGACCGCGCCCGCGGGAGTCGGCGAAGACGCCCGGCTCGAGCCCGGACCGCCGGGCGTCCAGGAGGCTCACCACGACCCGGTCGGGTCGGTACCAGTCGCGGAGCGTGGCCGGGTCCACCCAGCCGATGCTCGCGACACCGCGCGCCAGCTCGGCGGAGTCGTCCGCGGCGCGCTCGTCGAGGGCGCCGAGCGGGTGTTCGCCGCGCACGGCGACCAGGCCGTCGTAGCGGCCGTCCGGCGACACGGGCGGTTCGTGGTCGAGCACCTCGACCCGCTTCGACACCTTGCCGCCGTGTCCGTCGAAGGTCGCGAAGGTGCGCAGGGCCTCGGGAGCGGTCGTCATGGGGTCACATCGTACGACCGGGCACCGTCACGCATCGTCATCGTGCGGACGGGGGACCGGCGGGGTGGCCGCGACCAGCGAGCGGATCTCGCCGGTGCAGAGCGCCGGGTCGACGCCCTCGGCGGGGCCGGCGGGGCGGGTGGCACGACGAGAGGCCGGCGACGGCTGGTGCGCGAGCTTCTGCGGCTCCAGGCTGTTGCGCTGGGCGGAGCGGATGAGCCGGTCCTCCTCGGCCTCCGAGCGGAAGACGCCGTGCGGGGAGCGCCGGAGTGCCGGCCGGACGGGCTCGCCACGGCGGTCCTGCCCCGGGAAGGGTCGGGAGCGCTTGCCGTAGAGCAGTTCGGAGGAGTCGAGCAGCCACGGCACGAGCGCGACCGTGACGCCGTGCGTGAGCAGCAGCTTGCGGCGGATCCGACGACCGCGGTGGTTGTGGAGCAGGCCCTCCCACCAGTGGCCGACGATGAAGACCGGCGTGTAGACGGTGACGACCTCGGAGCCGTGCTCGAGCCGGTGCGCCTTGATGTACTTGATGAGCGGCATCGAGATGTCGCGGTACGGGCTCGGCACCATCGTCAGCGGGACCTCGATGCCGTGCTCGGCCCACTGCTCGCGCAGTCGGGCGGCGTCGGCGTCGTCGATGGCGACGTGCACGGCCTCGAGTCCGGCGTGCTCGGCGGCGATCGCGTAGTCGAGGGCCTTGAGGACGGGCTTCTGCAGCTTGTTGACCAGGACGATCGCGTGGTCACCGGTGGCACCGAACTCGGTCTCGACGTCGGCCTGGATCTCGTGCGAGACGTCCCGGTAGTAGCGGTTCACGCCGAGCATCAGCACGAACAGCACGGGCATGATCACGAAGACCAACCAGGCGCCGTGCGTGAACTTCGTGATCGTGACGATGACGAGCACGACGAAGGTGAAGGTCGCACCGATCGAGTTGATCGTCAGGCTCCGGAGCACCTGCCCGCGGTTCACCGGCTCGTCGGCGGTGCCGGCCCGGTCAGCGCGGAGCAGGCTGACCCAGTGCTTGACCATGCCGCTCTGCCCGAGCGTGAACGACACGAAGACGCCGATGATGTAGAGCTGGATGAGGCTCGTGACGTTCGCCCGGTAGACGATGAGCAGCGCGGCCGCGACGAGCGCGAGCAGGATGACGCCGTTCGAGTAGATCAGGCGGTCGCCGCGGGTGGACAGGGCCTTCGGGGCGTACGAGTCGCGGGCCAGGATCGAGCCGAGCAGCGGGAACCCGTTGAACGCGGTGTTCGCCGCCAGGAGCAGCACCGCCGCGGTCGTCGCCTGGATGACGAAGAACAGCACCGAGTTGTTGCCGAACGTCGCCGCCGCGATCTGGGCGATCAGGGAGCGTTGCGGGGTGGTGCTGCAGTCCGCGAAGCCCTGCAGGTCACAGGCGCTCTCGGCGTAGTGCACGCGCGACACCAGCGCGAGCGTGATGAGGCCGATGAACAGCACGATCGCGATGCCGCCCATGAGCACGAGGGTCTGCTGGGCGTTCTTGATCTTCGGGCGACGGAACGCCTGCACGCCGTTCGCGATCGCCTCGACGCCGGTCAGCGCGGAACAGCCGGACGCGAAGGCACGGAGCAGCAGCAGGATGAAGGCCGCCTGGGTGGTGTGCTCGACGTTCTGCACCGTGTACGCAGCGGACTCGGCGACGGGGGCGTCGCCCGCGGCGACCCGGACCAGGCCGGTGACGACCATCACGAAGACGCTCGCGACGAACAGGTAGGTGGGGACCGCGAAGGCCTTGCTCGACTCGCGGACACCGCGGAGGTTCGCAGCCGCCAGCAGCACGACGAACAGGATCGCGAGCTCGACGCGGAACTCGTTGAGCATCGGCAGCGCCGAGATGATGTTGTCCACGCCCGAGGCCACCGACACGGCGACCGTCATGACGTAGTCGACGAGCAGGGCACTGGCCACGACCAGGCCGGCCCGTTCGCCGAGGTTCCGGTGCGCGACCTCGTAGTCGCCGCCGCCGGACGGGTACGCCTTGATGAGCTGCCGGTAGGACGCCACGACCACGACGAGCAGCAGGACGACCATCGCCGCCACCCACGGGGCGAACGTCAGGAACGCCATCCCGCCGAGCAGCAGGATCATCAGCAGTTCCTGCGGCGCGTACGCCACAGAGGACAGCGGGTCACTCGCGAAGATCGGCAGGGCCAGGTGCTTCGGGAGGAGCTGTCCCTCGAGTTTCTCCGAGGGGAGTGGGTCGCCGATCAGTCGGGCTTTCAACGACCGGGTCTCGTTGGTCACGAGCGACGAACTTACTCAATCGGTGGGCGAACGCAACACCGCGGGCCCGAACGGTATTCCGCCGTGACCGAACGGGATGCGACGAACCCCTCCGATCCGCGATGCGGCGCGGATCGGAGGGGTTCGGGGTGCTGTTCCTGAAGGAACGGACAGGGTGAGCCGACGCACCGGCTCCAGCCTGGAGGCGCGGCTCGCGCCCGCCTCGTCCCGCACCGATCAGAGGGACTTGCGCAGCGCCTCCAGGCCGTCCCGCAGGCGCTGGACGGCCGCGTCGTCGAGCGTGCCACGAGCGGCACGGCGGCGGAGGTCGGCGCGGAGTTGCTGCCGGAACACGGCGACGGCCATCTCGGCGTCGCGGAGGGACCGGACACCCGCTGCCGGGACCGCGGTCGGACCGGCGTCGGCCGACCCACCGGACCCGCCGGGCTCGGCGGCGGCCGCCAGGTCGGCACGGAGCGACTTCATCGCGGCACCGACCGAGGCGCGGACGCCGTCGGCCAGGGACTTGACGCTGTCGGTGACGCCGTTCTCGAGCTGGGCGACCTCGGCCGCACGGGCGTCGAGTTCGGCCCGGCCGGCGTCGGTGATGGCGTAGACGGTCTTGCGGCCGTCGGAGGTGCCGGTGATCAGGCCGTCCTCCTCCAGCTTCGCCAGGCGCGGGTAGACGGTGCCGGCGCTCGGGACGTAGGTGCCGCCGAAGCGGTCGCCGAGGGCGGTGATGACCTCGTACCCGTGCATCGGGTGGTCGGCCAGCAGGACCAGCAGGTAGAGGCGCAGGTGGCCGTGCGCGAAGACCGGGCTCATGCGACGGTCCCGCCCTGCTCGTCGAAGGACGGCGCGGTCGGTGCCGCCGGGGCGGGCGGTGCGTCGGGCGTCGTCGGGGCCGTCGGTGCAGCGGGTGTGCTCGGCGCGTGGCCGTGCACGATCGCGACGTCGCCGGAGACCGAGTTGATGCGGACGTCGACGTAGGACCCGGAGAGCTCGCCGTCGGTCCGCGTGTACGACCCACGGGTGCCGCGGATCTCGGCGTCGTCGAACTGCAGACGGCCGGTCGCGGTGGTGATCGTGCTCGTGTAGGGCGTGCCGTGCTCGAGGCGGACGTCGACCGACCCGGACACCGTGTTCACCTTCACCTGGTCCGGGGAGCCGTGCAGGTCGAGGACGACCGCCGAGGACACCCCGTCCGCGGTGAAGCGGCGGATCTCACCGGTGGCGACGACGTCTCCGGAGACGGTCCGGAGCGCGACGGCGCCGACCTGGTCGCGGAGGGTGGTGGTGCCGGAGACCGCGTTGACGACGACGTCGCCGATCACGCCGTCGAGGACGACGTCACCGGAGACACTGTTGAGCGTGGCGCCCCGCTCGGTGCCGGAGAGCAGCACGCCGGCGGAGACGACGCCGATGGTCACGGTGACGTCGCGCGGGACCAGGATGCTGACGTCGGCCCGGGCGCCGCCGCCGCGGAAGGACTTGAGGAACCCGAGGACGTCGTCCCAGCGCATCTGCGGGTGGTCGACGGTGAGGGTGTCGCCCTCGATCTCGACCTTGATGGGCTTGCCGGAGACCTGGTGGATCTCCACGCGGGCGGTCGGCTCGTCGTGCGTGACGACGTCCACCTGTCCGCCGACCAGGCCGATCCGCAGTGCGCGGACGATCCCGGTGTCGATGACCTTCGGCTCGTCGACGAGCCACTTCTCCTGTGCCATGACGTCTCCCTGTCCAGACGCGATGTGTCGCGTTCTGCTTCGACACGATACATCGCGTCTCCACGGCACGGCCAGGGTCAGTGCCGGATGCTCGGCGCAGGGTCAGGAACCGGCGTGGCGGGGGTGGGACAGGCCTCCCGGACCGGACTCCACGGGAACCGGCGGAAGTGGCGCATCAGCGGCTGGACCATCGGACCGATGGCGAAGGCGGCGACCACCGTGCCGACACCGACGTCGCCGCCGAGCAACCAGCCGACGACGACCACCGTGACCTCGATGGCCGTCCGGGCCACCCACACCGGCCATCCGAGACGTTCGTGCAGCCCGACCATCAGGCCGTCGCGGGCGCCCGTGCCGAAGCCGGCGCCGATGTAGCAGGCCGTGGCGACCGCGAGCAGGACCAGACTGCCGACGAAGAGCAGGACGCGACCGACCAGGGTGCCCGGCTCCGGGACCAGCCAGAGCACCAGGTCGGCGGCCGGCCCGATCGCCAGCGCGTTGCAGAGCGTCCCGATGCCCGGCTTCTGGCGCAGTGGGATCCAGAACAGCAGGATCACCAGGCTCGACACCGTCGTGATGACGCCGAACGACCACGGCAGGACGTTCTCGAGGCCCTGCGTCAGGACCGTCCACGACGAGACGCCCACGACCGCGCGGACCTGCAGTGCCACCGAGGCGCCGTAGAGGAAGAGGCCGACGGCGAGTTGCACGAAGCGCAAGGAGAGGGCGGTGGAGCGGGGCATGGCTCGATCGTCCCGCGGATTGGCCTGCTGGGCGAGAGCCAATCCGGCTACCGTGGACCCATGACGCCCGTCCTCCTCAGCGCCCGGTCCGTCGCCCAGCTGCTCCGGCACTGGCGCGCCGGGTCCGACGCCGCCGCCTACGAGGCGCTCGCCGACGCCGTCCGGGTGCTCGTCATCGACGGTCGCATCCCGCACGGCGCCCGGCTGCCCGCCGAACGCGGACTCGCCACCGCGCTCGGCGTCTCCCGCACCACCGTGGCCAACGCCTACGCGCGCCTTCGCGAGGACGGCTACCTCACCTCGCTCCGTGGCTCCGGCAGCGTCATCCGCCTGCCGCTCGAGGGCCGGCCGGACCCGGAACACCTGGCCGGCGTCGTCCCCGACGACCTGCTCGACCTGCGGAAGGCCGCGCTCCGCAGCGCGCCCGGCGTCGCCGAGGCCGTCGAACGGGCGATGCGGCACCTGCCGGCGGCGCTCGCCGGGATCGGGTACGACACCGTCGGTGACGCCGGTCTCCGTGCCGCGATCGCCGACCGCTACACCGCACGGGGCCTGCCGACCACCCCGTCCGAGGTCGTCGTCACGATCGGCGCGCAGCACGCCATCGCCCTGCTCGCCCGGGTCCTCGTCCGCCGCGGCGACCCCGTCCTGGTCGAATCGCCGACCTACCCGCACGCCCACGAGGTCCTCCGCGAAGCCGGCGGCCGACTCGTCTCGGTGCCCGTCGACGTCCGCGGTGGCTGGGACGAGACGGTGCTCGACGCGACGATCCGGCGCTCGGCCCCGACGCTCGCCTACGTCATGCCCGAGCTGCACAACCCCACCGGCGCCACGATGGCCGACTCCACCCGCCGGGTGCTGCTCGAGGCCGCCGCCGCGGTCGGCACGGTCGTCGTCGCCGACGAGACGATGGGGGAACTGCGCATCGACGGGGTCCCCTCGCGGCCCCTCGCCGCGGACGCGCCCGGTCAGGTCGTGATGGTCGGGTCGGCCGCCAAGGTCTTCTGGGGCGGGCTGCGGATCGGGTGGGTGCGCGCCGCCCCGGAACTGCTGCAGCGGCTGCTCCTCGCCCGGCCCACCGGCGACCTCGGCACGCCCGTCCTCGACCAGCTCGTCGCGCGCGAGCTCGTCCCGCAGACCGAGGCCGTCCTGGAGGCCCGGCGTCACGTCCTCCGCGACGGTCGCGACGGTCTCGTGGCCGCGCTCCGGGCGCGACTGCCGGAGTGGGACGTGCCGTCACCGGCGGGCGGGCTGACCCTGTGGGTCGGGCTCGGGGAGCCGGTGTCGAGTGCTCTCGTGCTCGCCGCACGGTCCGAGGGGGTCGTGCTGGCCTCGGGCGGGGTGTTCGGGCCGGACGGTGGGTTCGAGCGGTCGCTGCGGGTGCCGTTCACCGTGACCGGGGCGGACCGGGAGCGGCTGGTCGGGGCGC